>CAMDNO010000009.1 GCA_945902955.1 Porphyromonas cangingivalis | reverse complement strand
TTTGAACATCGTTTCTTTCTTGAGCAGCACGGAAAACTAAACGTCCGATACGGCCAAAACCATTGATACCTACTTTAATCATTTTTATTTATATTTAAAATTGAGTTGTTTCTGAAATTTGCCACAAAAGTACAAAATTCTTAGCGACTAACAAAATATATTGCCAATTAATTACAGATTAAAAATTCGTTTTATTTTCGCTGTGAATTATTTTATTTTTCCAATTTTGATTAGAATTTTATAAACAAATGATGCTTAAAATTCAAATTATCATGCCGACTTTGACATAAAACAAAATGTATCCTTTTTCAATATTTAAAATGAGATTTTTGAAAGAACTTATGAAAGAATATTTTCCGAGAATACTTATTGTAAACTAAAAAAAAGTTTTCGTATCAAAAAAGAAAGCGAAATTCAAATATATGAATTTCGCTTTCTTTTTGTTTAACTATTAATTAGTCATCGGAGTTACCATCTTCTATATCAGTAACATTACGGCGAGCATCTTCCTTTTTATTGTACTCGTCGCGCGAGTAAACAATAATTTTGTCGAAGTCGCGCTGTCCTGTACCAGCAGGAATAAGGTGTCCACAAATTACATTTTCTTTCATTCCTTCCAAACGGTCTACTTTACCATTGATAGCTGCGTCGTTCAACACTTTCGTAGTTTCCTGGAACGATGCTGCCGACATAAAGCTCTGAGTTTGAAGCGCTGCACGTGTTATACCCTGTAAAATCTGATTCGATGTAGCAGGAATAGCATCACGCGTTTCAACAACACGCATATCACGACGTTTAAGAGCACTATTTTCATCACGAAGTTTACGTGCAGTAATAATTTGACCAGCTTTAAGATTATCCGAATCACCCGCATCGAGAATAACTTTTTTACCCCAAATACGATCGTTTTCTTCCATAAAATCGTGTTTGTCCACAATTTGTTTTTCCAAGAAACGGGTATCACCTTGTTCGATAATCTCCACTTTACGCATCATCTGACGAACAATTACTTCGAAATGTTTATCGTTGATTTTCACACCTTGAAGGCGGTATACATCCTGTACTTCGTTTACAATATAATCCTGAACGGCAGTTGGACCTTTAATCATAAGAATGTCCGAAGGCGTTGTTGCGCCATCCGAAAGTGGAGTACCAGCTCTAACAAAGTCATTTTCTTGAACCAAAATTTGTTTTGAAAGGGCAATCATGTATTTTTTAACTTCACCCGTTTTCGAAGTTACGCTAAGCTCACGGTTACCTCGTTTAATTTTTCCGAAGTTCACTTCGCCATCTATCTCAGCAACTACTGCTGGATTTGATGGGTTACGAGCTTCGAACAACTCAGTAACACGAGGAAGCCCCCCAGTGATATCACCAGCTTTACCAACAGCACGAGGAATTTTCACTAACATTTGACCAGCTTTAATTTGCTCTCCATCTTCTACTACAAGGTGAGCACCCACTGGTAAGTTATAAGTCCGAATTACTGCACCAT
Source organism: Porphyromonas cangingivalis (assembly GCA_945902955.1). Taxonomy (GTDB): domain Bacteria; phylum Bacteroidota; class Bacteroidia; order Bacteroidales; family Paludibacteraceae; genus Paludibacter. The sequence continues at coordinate 49,875 of CAMDNO010000009.1, read as the reverse complement.
CTTTACCCATAATGTGCGCACTTGGTACACGGTTACGGTCTTTGGCTTCGATAATAATTTTCTCACTTAAACCAGTAGCATCATCGGTATCAGTTTTAAATGTAACATTTTCAACTACATCTTCAAACTCAATTTTACCTTCAGTTTCAGAAATAATAACGGCATTAAATGGATCCCATTCGCAAATTACTTGCCCTTTTTTACCCATTTCGCCATGTTTCGCCATCAATTTCGAACCATAAGGAATATTTTGGGTAGTAAGAATAATACCTGTATTAGTATCTATAACGCGCATTTCGGCTAAACGACTTACAACAATCTGATAGTCGCCCGCAGTATCTTTTACATCTACGGTTCGAAGTTCATCAAATTCGATTAAACCATCGTAGCGTAGTGAAATTTTATTTTCAGCACCAACGTTCGAAGCAACCCCCCCTACGTGGAAAGTACGCAAAGTAAGCTGTGTACCAGGCTCACCAATTGATTGAGCTGCAATAACACCCACAGCCTCACCTATATGTACCATTTTGTTGGTAGCAAGATTACGACCATAACATTTAGCACAAACGCCTTTTTTAGATTCGCAAGTCAACACCGAACGAATTTCTACTCGCTCGATTGGAGATTCTTGAATCTTTTTTGCTAATGATTCTGTAATTTGATTTCCAGAACTTACTATCAATTCACCACTAAGAGGATGGTATATATCGTGTACAGACACTCGTCCAAGAATACGTTCGTACAACGACGAAATCACATCCTCATTGTTTTTCATTTCAGTTGCAATTAGTCCACGCAATGTACCACAATCGTCTTCGTGAATAATTACATCGTGCGAAACATCAACCAAACGACGCGTTAAATAACCAGCATCAGCAGTTTTCAAAGCCGTATCAGCCAAACCTTTACGAGCACCGTGAGTAGAAATAAAATACTCCAACACCGACAAGCCCTCTTTAAAGTTCGAAAGAATAGGATTCTCAATAATTTGACCTCCTTCGGCTCCCGATTTTTGAGGTTTTGCCATCAATCCACGCATACCCGAAAGCTGACGAATTTGTTCTTTCGAACCACGAGCCCCTGAATCCAACATCATATAAACGGAATTGAAACCTTGATTATCAGTTGAAAGTTGTTGCATTAAAATGTTCGACAACTTTGAATTGATATGTGTCCATGTATCAATTATCTGATTGTAACGTTCGTTGAAGGTAATGAAACCCATATTGTAGTTATTCAAAATCTCTTCAACTTCGGCATTACCTTCATTTACTAAAGTTTCCTTTTCGGCAGGAATAATAACATCGCCGAGGTTAAATGACAATCCACCTTTGAAGGCCATCGAATAACCTAAATCTTTAATGTCATCAAGGAAAGAAGCAGTACGAGCTACACCACATATTTCGATTACATTACCGATAATATCGCGTAATGATTTTTTCGAAAGTAGTTCGTTGATGTAACCTACTTGTATAGGCACACATTTATTAAATAAAATACGTCCAACAGTTGTTTCTATTAAACGAATAACATTTTCGCCTTTTTCATCAATATCACGAGTACGAACTTTTATCCAGGCATGAAGTGAAACCTTTTTTTCGTTGTATGCAATTTCAGCTTCTTCTGGCGAATAAAAAATTAATCCTTCGCCTAATGCACCTTTGCGTGGTTTTGTAATATAATACAAACCAAGCACCATGTCCTGAGAAGGAACAGTAATTGGTGCTCCGTTAGCAGGATTTAGAATATTATGCGATGCAAGCATCAACATTTGAGCTTCAAGAACAGCCTCGTTGCCAAGTGGCAAGTGAACCGCCATCTGGTCACCGTCGAAGTCGGCATTGAAAGCCGTACATGAAAGTGGGTGTAACTGAATAGCCTTTCCTTCAATCATTTTTGGTTGAAAAGCCTGAATACCAAGACGGTGAAGCGTTGGAGCACGGTTAAGCATCACAGGATGACCTTTCATCACGTACTCTAAAATATCCCAAATAACAGGATCTTTGCGATCGACAATTTTTTTAGCCGATTTTACCGTTTTTACAATACCACGTTCAATTAACTTGCGGATAACAAACGGTTTATATAATTCGGCAGCCATATCTTTTGGCAAACCGCACTCGTGCATTTTTAATTCAGGTCCAACAACAATTACCGAACGAGCCGAATAATCTACACGTTTACCTAATAAATTCTGACGGAAACGACCTTGTTTACCTTTCAACGAATCGGAAAGTGATTTCAACGGGCGGTTTGCATCTGTTTTAACAGCACTCGATTTGCGTGAATTATCGAACAAGGAATCCACCGCTTCTTGAAGCATACGCTTTTCGTTACGTAGAATTACTTCAGGAGCTTTAATTTCAATCAAACGTTTTAAACGGTTGTTACGAATAATCACACGACGATACAAATCGTTCAAATCGGACGTTGCAAAACGACCACCATCAAGCGGTACCAACGGACGCAATTCAGGCGGAATAACAGGAACAATTTTCACAATCATCCATTCCGGTTTGTTGCGATGTTTTGAAGCACGAAACGATTCTACTATTTGTAGACGTTTCAAAGCCTCATTTTTACGTTGCTGCGAAGTGTCGGTATTAGCACGGTGACGTAAATCATACGAAAGCACATCCAAATCTAAGCGCGACAGAAGGTCGTAAACAGCATCTGCGCCCATTTTGGCAATGAATTTATTTGGATCGGTATCATCCAACATGTGATTTTCACGCGGAAGTGCATCCATAATATCGAGGTATTCTTCTTCAGTAATTAACTCGTTATTTACGATATTTTCGCCATTATCAGCCGCACCAGCTTGAATAATAACGTATTTTTCGTAATATATAATTGCGTCCATTTTTTTTGTCGGCATGCCAAGCAGGTAGCCGATTTTGTTTGGCAATGAGCGGAAATACCAAATATGCGCAACAGGCACAACCAATTGGATGTGACCCATACGCTCGCGACGAACTTTTTTCTCAGTAACTTCTACACCGCAACGGTCGCAAACAATCCCTTTGTAACGGATGCGTTTATATTTACCGCAATGACATTCGTAATCCTTTGTAGGACCAAAAATACGTTCGCAGAAAAGACCATCTCGTTCAGGTTTGTAGGTTCGGTAGTTGATGGTTTCAGGTTTAAGAACCTCACCACTCGATAATTTCAGGATTTCTTCGGGCGATGCAAGTCCGATAGAAATTTTACTAAAATTAGTTTTTACCTTATTATCGTTTTTAAAAGCCATAATTTTCTTATTTACAATTTAATAAATTGACAATTTACAATTTCGAATAAAAATCGTTTAAAACACCATCATTCTCACTGCCCTCAAGAAGTGAACTGTGATTAGATGGGGTTCTATATGCTATATTTTATTCCAAACTGATACTCAAACCTAAACCACGAAGTTCGTGTAACAATACGTTGAGCGATTCTGGTATTCCTGGTGTTGGCATTGGATCACCCTTTACGATAGCTTCGTAAGTGCGGGCACGTCCCATAACATCATCCGATTTAACTGTTAGAATTTCCTGAAGAATATGTGCTGCACCGAATGCTTCGAGTGCCCAAACTTCCATTTCCCCAAAACGCTGACCACCAAACTGAGCTTTACCGCCAAGTGGTTGTTGCGTAATAAGAGAGTATGGTCCAATTGAACGTGCGTGCATTTTATCTTCAACCATGTGACCGAGTTTCAGCATATAAATTACGCCTACGGTGGCAGTTTGGTCAAATTGTTCACCAGTACCACCATCGATTAAGTATGTTTTGCCATAACGTGGCACTCCAGCTTTATCGGTCCAATCGTTCAATTGATCGAGGCTCGCACCGTCGAAAATTGGAGTTGCAAAACGCACACCCAACTCTTTTCCTGCCCAACCAAGTACAGTTTCGAAAATCTGTCCTAAGTTCATACGCGAAGGTACACCAAGTGGGTTTAACACAATATCAACCGGAGTTCCATCAGCTAAGAAAGGCATATCTTCTTGACGAACAATACGCGACACAATACCTTTATTTCCATGACGACCAGCCATTTTATCACCTACACGTATTTTACGTTTTTTCGCAATATACACTTTGGCAATCTGTACAATTCCATTTGGTAACTCATCGCCGATTGTAATATTGAATTTTTGACGTTTTATCTGTGCATCTAATTCTTTATATTTACGCAAGTAATTAAGAATTAATCGTCTGATTAACTCATTTTTGTGCGTATCAGTAGTCCATTTGCTCGTTTGTACAATTGAATAATCAATTTCGCGCAAACGTTCAATTGTGAATTTACTATTTCTCGAAATTAAATCAGTACCCAAAAAGTCCTTTACTCCAGCTGATGTTTTGTCATTTACAAGAACCATCAATTTTTCGAGCAATGTTTCGCGAAGTATAGTAGCCTGAGCTTCAAACTCTTCGTCCAATCTCGGTAAAACAGCTTTATCTGCTAATTTCGATTTGCGATTTTTTTGCGCTTTAGAATACAAACGCTTGCCTACAACTACACCTGATAATGAAGGAGTAGCTTTCAATGAAGCATCTTTTACATCGCCGGCTTTGTCTCCAAAAATAGCACGAAGCAGTTTCTCTTCGGGCGAAGGATCCGATTCACCTTTGGGTGTAATTTTACCAATAATAATATCACCAGGTTCGATACGAGCACCTACACGAATAATACCATTTTCGTCCAAATCTTTGGTAGCTTCTTCGCTTACGTTTGGTATATCCGAAGTAAACTCTTCAACACCACGCTTAGTTTCGCGTACTTCGAGCAATTGTTCAACGACGTGAATAGAAGTAAAAATATCTTCGCGAACAACTCGTTCGTTAATAACGATAGCATCCTCGAAGTTATAACCTTTCCATGGCATAAATGCTACTTTAAGGTTTTTACCAATAGCTAATTCGCCATTTTGTGTCGAATAACCTTCAGTCATAATCATACCGGGAAACACAACATCACCTTTACGTACCAAAGGACGCAAGTCAATAGTCGTATTCTGGTTCGTTTTCATAAACTTAGGTAGTTTATACTCTTTCACAGGCGATTCGAAACTTACATATTCATCCTCCTCAGAACGATTGTAGCGAATTTTAATGTATTCAGCATCAACAAATTCAACCACTCCATCTCCTTCGGCCGCAATCTGTGTACGTGAATCACGTATTAACTGACCTTCAATTCCTGTTCCCACAATAGGAGCATCGCAACGCAACAATGGCACTGCCTGACGCATCATGTTCGAACCCATCAAAGCACGGTTAGCATCATCATGTTCGAGAAACGGAATTAACGCTGCGGCAATTGAAGCAATCTGCGAAGGAGACACATCCATCAGATTCACCTCTTCGGGATTTACTACTGGAAAATCAGCTTGTAAACGCGATTTTACTTTGGCACGTATAAACTTCCCTTGCTCATCTAAAGGCGCGTTACCTTGAGCTATGACAGAATTTTCTTCTTCTTCTGCAGTGAAATATTCTATACCATTTTCGCTTAAATCAACTTTACCATTTTCAACTTTGCGATAAGGAGTTTCGATAAATCCTAGTTCGTTTATTTTAGCATAAATACAAAGCGACGAAATCAAACCAATATTTGGACCCTCGGGTGTTTCAATTGGACAAAGACGTCCATAGTGCGTATAATGTACGTCACGAACCTCGAAACCGGCACGCTCTCGCGAGAGACCACCAGGTCCAAGAGCAGAATGACGACGTTTGTGCGTAATTTCAGCCAATGGATTCTGTTGATCCATAAACTGCGACAATGCATTTGTTCCAAAGAAAGAGTTTATAACCGACGAAATACTTTTCGCATTAATCAAATCAATAGGCGTAAACACCTCATTATCACGCACATTCATTCTTTCACGAATAGTACGAGCCATACGCGACAAACCAACACCAAATTGATTGAATAATTGTTCGCCTACTGTACGTACGCGACGATTACTTAAGTGGTCGATATCATCAACATCTGCTTTTGAGTTTATTAATTCAATTAAGTATTTAATAATCTCAATAATATCTTCTTTTGTAAGAACTTTAATATTAGGGTCAATCGAAAGATTTAATTTACGATTGATACGGAAACGACCCACATTACCCAAATCGTACCTTTTTTCGGAGAAAAACAGGTTATTGATTACCTCACGTGCAGTTGAATCATCAGCAGGAACAGCGTTACGTAACTGACGATAAATATACAATACAGCTTCTTTTTCCGAGTTACTTGGATCCTTTTGCAATGTATTGTAAATAATTGCAAAGTCGTTTTGATTTGCATCAGGATTGTGCAATAAAATTGTTTGAGATCCGGATTCAATAATTTGGTCAATGTGACTATTATCAATAATTGTTTCACGATCGATAATTACCTCATTACGTTCAATACTTACAACCTCACCGGTATCTTCATCCACAAAATCTTCAATCCAGGTTTTCAATACACGAGCAGCAAGTTTTTGACCAACAGCTTTTTTCAGACTCGCTTTACTAACTTTAAGCTCTTCGGCCAAATTGAAAATTTCGAGAATGTCTTTATCACTTTCAAAACCAATAGCACGCAATAAGGTAGTTACGGGTAATTTCTTTTTACGGTCGATGTATGCGTACATCACGTTATTGATATCCGTAGCAAATTCAATCCATGATCCACGGAAAGGAATAATACGAGCCGAGTACAATTTAGTACCATTAGCATGCATACTTTGTCCGAAAAACACCCCTGGTGAGCGATGAAGCTGCGATACAATAACACGTTCGGCCCCATTGATAACAAATGTACCTTTAGGAGTCATGTAGGGAATAGGTCCCAAATAAACATCCTGTATTACAGTATCAAAATCTTCGTGATCCGGATCGGTACAATATAGTTTGAGTTTTGCTTTCAAAGGCACACTATAAGTCAATCCACGTTCAACGCATTCTTCAATTGCATAACGAGGAGGATCAACATAATAATCGAGAAACTCTAATATGAAGTTATTGCGTGTATCGGCAATGGGGAAATTTTCGGTAAATACTTTGTATAAACCTTCTGATTTTCTTTTTTCAGGTGATGTGTCCATCTGAAAAAAGTCTTGGAAAGATTTTAATTGAACTTCCAAAAAGTCAGGATATTCCAACTGATTTTTTATAGAAGCAAAATTGATTCTTTGTGATTGGTTTTTTGAAGACATTTTCAAAGAGGGTTATTTTGATACAGTGAACTCAATTTGTTAAAGACAAGAAAAGGTTTAGAATCCCTCACCAAGAGGGAATCTAAACCAAAAGCCTGATAATCAGGTGATATTATTTAAGTTCAACTTCAGCTCCGCCTTCTGTCAACGATTTTTTGAGGGCTTCAGCTTCGTCTTTTGTTACACCTTCTTTAATAGCCGAAGGTGCAGAATCTACTAAATCTTTAGCTTCTTTCAAGCCAAGTCCTGTTAATTCTTTTACCATTTTAACGATTGCTAATTTATTAGCACCTGCTGCTTTCAATATTACATCGAAAGAAGTTTTTTCTTCAACTACTTCAGCAGCAGCTGCGGCAGGACCTGCGGCAACAGCAACGGCTGCAGCAGCTGGTTCAATACCATATTCGTCTTTCAAAATTTGAGCTAACTCATTTACTTCCTTAACTGTTAAGTTAACCAATTGTTCTGCAAAAGCTTTCAAATCTGCCATTTTACTTTTATTTTATGAAATTTGTTTTTTTAATTTATTTTTGTTGAATTATCTCTCCGACAATGTTTTTAACACGCCGTGGATAGTTGTTCCTCCTGATTGGAGTGCGGACACCACATTCTTAGCTGGCGATTGCAATAAGCCAATAAGCTCGCCAATTAATACGTTCTTGCTCTTTATGCTTATCAAAGCATCGAGTTGATTTTCGCCAATATAGAAACTTTCTTCTACATAAGCAGCTTTCAATACAGGTTTTTTACTTTTGCTTAATTTACTGAAATCTTTTATCAGCAAAGCAGGTGCATTACCTATATTCGAAAGCAACATCGATGTTGCTCCGGTTAACGAACCGTAAATTTCAGTGAAATCTACAGAAGAACTTTCGAGAGCTTTTTGAAGCAATGTGTTTTTTACAACAACAAGTTTAATATCTTGTTTGTAACACACACGACGTAATTCGCTTGTTTCAGCAGCGTTTAAACCGCCAATATCAGCTAAATAGAAGTGAGCATACTCATTGATAGTTGACTCAAGTTGTTTTATAATAGCGCTTTTATCTTCCTTTTTCATAATTGTTAATTTTATTCTTCAATTGATTTTGGGTCGATTTTAATACCCGCACTCATGGTGCTCGAAAGATAAATGCTCTTAACATAAGTACCTTTAGCAGAAGTTGGTTTTAGCTTCATCAAAGTATTCACAAATTCTTTGGCATTTTGAATTAACATTTCAGGAGTGAAAGATACTTTCCCTACCGATGTGTGTACAATACCATATTTATCAACTTTAAAGTCGATTTTCCCTTGTTTTACTTCTTTAACAGCTTTACCTACTTCGTTTGTAACAGTACCACTTTTAGGATTTGGCATCAATCCACGAGGACCGAGTACACGACCTAAAGCGCCCAATTTACCCATGATAGCAGGCATTGTGATGATAACATCAACATCTGTCCAACCTCCTTTAATTTTATCGATATATTCATCGAGTCCTACAAAGTCAGCTCCTGCTTCTTTAGCAGCTGCTTCTTGATCGGGAGTACATAATGCAAGAACCCTCACTTGTTTTCCGGTTCCATTTGGTAGCGACACTACGCCGCGAACCATTTGATTGGCTTTACGTGGGTCAACACCTAATCGTACATCGATATCGACAGAAGCATCGAACTTAGTAGTAGTAATCTCTTTTACTAATGTAGTTGCTTCCTTTAGTGTATAGGCTTTTCCTGCTTCAATCTTTTCTAAAGCCAACTTTTGTTTTTTTGTCAGTTTACTCATTTTTTAATTGAAGTTTAATTGTTAATTGAAAAACTACCTTTTACGGTAATACCCATACTTCTCGCTGTACCGGCAACCATTTTCATGGCAGCCTCTAATTCAAAACAATTCAAATCGACCATTTTGTCGGTTGCTATCTGCTGTACCTGCACCCAAGTGATTTCTGCCACTTTTTTGCGATTTGGTTCAGCCGATCCACTTTTTAATTTTGTAGCTTCCAATAATTGAATTGCTACGGGTGGTGTTTTGACAACAAAGTCGAACGATTTATCTGAATAGTAGGTGATAACAACAGGTAAAATTTTGCCCGGTTTATCCTGGGTTCTGGCATTGAATTGTTTGCAAAACTCCATAATGTTGATCCCTTTCGAACCCAATGCAGGGCCTACAGGGGGAGATGGATTTGCAGCCCCTCCTTTAATCTGTAATTTAATAAGTCCAGCAATTTCTTTAGCCATAATAATCTTTTTTTTGTTGTTTTTTTGAAATAGAAATGGTATGTAACGTACCTAAAACTATTCCTTTTCTACTTGCGTAAACGATAATTCGAGCGGTGTTTTCCGTCCGAATATCAAAACCATAACTTTAAGCTTCTTCTTATCTGGATGTACCTCCTCAATGATACCGCTCAAGCCCGAAAACGGACCTGAAATCACTTTCACACTTTCACCCACAATATATGGGGTAAGCATTTCTTCACCAACTTCTTGCATGTCGTCCACACTACCTAATATCCTATTCACCTCTGATTGACGAACAGGTATGGGAGTTTGACTTTTTTCTTGCAGGAAGCCGATTACATTCGGTGTATTGCGAAGACGATGAGGGATTTCACCAATCAGATTAGCCTCAATCAAGATATATCCCGGCATACAACTACGTTCTTTCGTAATTTTTTTGCCGTTACGAATCTGATAAACTTTTTCGGTTGGAATTAATACCTGAGCAACATATTCACTAAGATCAGAATTTTTCATTTCTGCCTCAATATACTCTTTTACTTTTGCCTCCTTACCACTAATGGCGCGGAGAACATACCATTTAAAATTTGTTGTCTCTGACACTTTTGTTCCTCCTTGTTAAAAATTTACGACAGTGAATCGTAGATAATTGTCATGATCTTTTCAAAACCTAAGTCCATAACCCAAACTAACAGTGCAAGTATGATGGAAGCTATCAATACTATCACAGCACTATTCGTAAGTTCGGCACGTGATGGCCACGAAACTTTTTGGACAAGTTCTGAATAAGACTCTTTGATATAGTTTATTATCTTCATATTTATTAAAATAGAATAAGCACGGGCAGAGAGGCTCGAACTCCCGACACCTGGTTTTGGAGACCAGTGCTCTACCAACTGAGCTACGCCCGTGTATGACCCCCAACCCCTAAAGGGGAGTTGAGGGCTTTGTTTTTATTTTTGTTCCCTTTAGGGGAATAAAGGTCTTAGTCTAACAATTCAGTAATCTGACCCGAACCTACTGTACGTCCACCTTCGCGGATAGCAAAACGTAAACCTACGTTACAAGCTACTGGGTAAATTAATGTTACTGTCAATTCCAAGTTATCACCTGGCATTACCATTTCAGTTCCTTCAGGTAAAGTAATTTCACCTGTTACATCCAATGTACGGATGTAGAACTGTGGACGATAACGGTTGTGGAATGGAGTATGACGACCACCTTCTTCTTTTTTCAAGATATAAGCAGCTGCTTTGAAAGTAGTGTGAGGAGTTACTTTTCCCGGGTGGGTAATAACCATACCACGTTTGATACTTTCTTTATCGATACCACGAAGCAATAAACCTACGTTATCACCAGCTTGTCCATCATCCAAAATTTTGCGGAACATTTCAACACCTGTAACTACAGATTTAAGAGCTGTTGAGCCTAATCCAATGATTTGAACTTCTTCACCTGTTTTAATTTTACCTGTTTCGATACGTCCTGTAGCAACAGTACCACGACCTGTAATCGAGAATACGTCTTCAACTGGCATCAAAAATGGTTTATCAACATCACGTACTGGCAATTCAATCCAAGTATCAACAGCATCCATCAATTCCATGATTTTATCTTCCCATTCTTGTACACCATTCAATCCACCAAGAGCTGAACCACGTATTACAGGAGTATTGTCACCATCAAAATCGTAGAATGAAAGCAATTCACGCATTTCCATTTCTACCAATTCCAACATTTCTTCGTCGTCAACCTGATCACATTTGTTCATAAAAATAACCAAACGAGGAACGTTTACCTGACGAGCTAACAGAATGTGTTCGCGTGTTTGTGGCATTGGACCATCAGTAGCAGCAACTACAATGATAGCACCATCCATTTGAGCAGCACCCGTTACCATGTTTTTAACGTAGTCAGCGTGACCCGGACAGTCAACGTGCGCATAGTGACGCAAGGCTGTTTGATATTCAACGTGGGCAGTGTTGATAGTGATACCACGCTCTTTTTCTTCTGGTGCATTATCGATAGAATCGAATGAACGCAATTCAGAAAGTCCTTTTTTTGCTAATACTGTTGTAATAGCAGCGGTCAAAGTTGTTTTACCATGGTCTACGTGACCAATGGTACCTACGTTTACGTGAGGTTTCGACCTGTCAAATTTTTCTTTTGCCATAACTCAAAGATTATTTTAAAAATTAATTATATGTTTTATAAAAGCTTACTAATTTGAGCTGTTGATGAGAATTGAACTCGCGACCTCTTCCTTACCAAGGAAGTGCTCTACCACTGAGCTACAACAGCAATAAAAAGAGCAAAATTCTATTATCATTAAAAATAAAAAAATTCTCTCTTTTCAGAGAGCGAAAGACGGGACTCAAACCCGCGACCCTCAGCTTGGAAGGCTAATGCTCTATCAACTGAGCTACTTTCGCAATTTGATGTGATAATGTGATAATGTGTAAATGTGATAATTAATTAGGAATTTTATCATCACATCATCATATCAACTCATCATCTCATCGTATAGTGGGCAGTGAAGGATTCGAACCTCCGAAGTCGAAAGACAGCTGAGTTACAGTCAGCCCCAGTTGGCCACTTTGGTAACTACCCAAAAATTATTAGCCCCCAACCCCCAAAGGGGAGAAAGCAACAAAGTATTTTGATAAAAAACTAAAATAAATATACGCCAATACTTATTTTTAACCCAAATTCACTCCCCTTTTGGGGCTTTGGGGTTCTATTTTTATCGTTTTGAGCCTCTTGTCGGATTCGAACCAACGACCCCGAGATTACAAATCACGTGCTCTGGCCAACTGAGCTAAAGAGGCAATTGCTTGTATCATAGATACTTTAGCCGTTTAAAAAGCCGTTTGAATATTGCTATTCAAACGGCTTGCAAATGTACGAAATTATTTCGGACTACAAAACATTTCTTTTATTATTTTATTTCTTTGGTGATTTTTCCTTGTATTTCTTAATTTGTCGCTCAAGTGCATCAAGGGTAAGATCAACGGCCTCTTCGAAAGTGTCGCAGGTTTTGGATGCAAAAAAATCGACATTGGGAGCTGCAATTTTTATTTCAGCTTCCTTGTTAGTTGCTGTTTCCGGCCTTATAACTTTTAAATATACTTCGATATTACTAATTTCGTCAAAAAATTTTTCTAATTTTGATACTTTCTTTGTAATGTAAGACTCAAGCGTTGCTGTTGCATCAAAATTGATGGATTGAATTCTCAGTTTCATAAATACCTCCTTTTTTAGTTAGCCCTTGGATGGGCATGATTATATATATTGTGTAATTCGTCGAAGCTGGTATGTGTGTACACCTGCGTAGCTGCAAGGCTACTATGGCCTAACAACTCTTTTACTGAATTAATATCAGCTCCGTTGTTTAATAATGCTGTTGCAAATGTGTGGCGTAATACGTGTGGACTATTCTTTTTCAGACTGCTCACTTCCTTCATACTATTGTGAACTAACGCATACACATATTTTGGGTACATTTTCTTTCCACTTGGAAGTAGAAAAAGAAAACTGTCGATTTTCTCTATAGAACTATCTCTGACATTCATATAGTTTCTTAGTTGAGTACAAAAATCGTCACTCAGTGGAATAATACGTTGTTTGTTTCGTTTGCCGGTAACTTTTATGCTTTTGTTCGAGAAGTCAATATCTACGTCTCTAAGTCCAATGAGTTCCGAAATACGAATGCCGGTTAGATAAAACAGTTCCAATATTGCATGTTTCTGTACAGACTCAAAGTTAATTGTCAAAAAAGTGTCATCAAGTGCATTTTCCATTTCGTTCTGTTTAAAAAACGCCGGAAGTGGCTTGTTTGTTTTGGGCAAAACGATTTTTAACGTCGGGTTTCTTTCGGCCAAACCCCGCACCAACAAGAAATGCCAAAACGATCGGAGTGTAGATATTTTCCGTGAAATAGTTCGAGCATTCGACTTTTGATTCATCAAAGCCAATATCCATTGTTGAATAATAGTATCAGAAATAGCCGCAGGATTAAATGTATTTAATTCACAATCAGCAAATTCAACAAATTGCAGCAAGTCGTTTTTGTACGACAAAACAGTATGATCTGAGTAGTTCTTCTCGTACTGTATATATTGCAGAAATTCGTTTATCATAGTGCTACTTATAATGTGCAACGAAAATAGCGTAAATTTATCGGAATTGCAAATGATTTCCAATAATTATTTTATTTCTACTAAAAAAAACCCATTGTAAGCACTTTATCTTACAATGGGATTTCGTTGTTAAACTAAACTAAACTAAACTAAACTAAACTACACAATCTGTTTTACACCAGCGGAACGTATACCGATTTGGAAGCGCGAGTACCATCGACACTCAATACAAACAGATAACAACACTTTACATCAGCTGCCTTTATGCCGGGGTAGTCAATCAAAATAGTAGCACTAAGGGCATTGGTACGGGTTGCTTTTTCGTAAAGCAATTCACCAATCTTAGTTTTTGCCACTACTACCACCACATCGTCGGCATTTACTTTCGGTATTTTTGCATTTGTTTGGTAGGTAATGCTTATACCGGCAGCAGTTACCGAACCACCCGTTACCACAACCTGCGGCAATGTACCATCTGACACCGTCAACTTGCTGTAGTCAATTACAGGTTCTGCCCCGCTTTTATCAATGGCAGCAGGCAGATTGGCAGCCACGAAGAGGTTATACCCCGACTTGCCGGATTCCCTTTCAGGAAAACCTTCGTCGGTAATACCTCCAAAAGATTGATACTCGTCCGCGACTAATTTAAAACACGCTCGCTGCATTTGTTGAGCAGGGGTGTTTGCGTTCCGCGGATTGAACGCTTTACTGCGGATCTCGTTTTGTCCATTCCGTGAGGAAGTTACAAAATTGGCCATCGATCCAGTCATTTGGCCTGTCATGGGGTTTTGGCTGAGTGCCATAGGCATTGGTGCAAACGTTTATAACTTTTGTAACTACATGCTACAATCAGTGGCGTTTGACGATGCAAAGTTTACAAATAGTACGCACCCCATCATTTACCTAATTTCGATACCTAATTTCAGAGAGGCATTTTTTTTGCACAAAAAACGCTAAATGCTTTTTTACAGTCATTTAGCGTTCGAATTATTTTTATCTTTTTTTAAAATATTTTTCCAATTACGAAGTTAGGTATGGCTAATTCTACTCCTTTTCATAGTATTCTCTACCTGCACGCTTCAAATCGTCGAATATTTTCAGGTAAAAATCAGGATTATTGTTCTTTGCTTGCGACAACATAGTGCTGTAAGCCGATAAATTTTCCCCAATAAATTCACCAAATACCTCCATTAATTCCTGTTTGTTGGTGGCTGGTTGTCCGTCAGCATTGACAAACATTTTACTATCATACATTGCCGAAAGGATTTTAATAACATCTGTTTTGCGTTTGGAAGCAATTTTGAAAGTTACTTGCTGCTTTTTCCCAACTTTTTTCGTATCATTTTTTTGCACTCCCTGACTTGCATTTTTCCAACGTTCAATTTCCAACTTACAGAGTTTTTCGAAGTGTGGGTAAAATTCTCGGGTATATTTGTACTTACTATCATCGGACGAGTTCCACGTCACATAGAACGATTCGTATACATCATATTGTTTTTGCCATTGCATAAAATCATACAAACGGTCGTTTACCAAATTATATTTCTCATCGGATGTTAAGCCCCTGTTTTCAAGTTCAGATTTCAGCTTATTAAAATCGAAAAGAGGATTAAAAATGAAGATTGCATCATCACTTTCCTCATTTTCTTCAACTTTTATTTCCTGCAATCTATCCTTCTTTAAATCATCAAGGTGCCTGTACAATGGGATATATAATCCCGAATTACCTGTTTTTTCGCAATAATAATTAAATAGATCATAAGCCTCGTTCACTGTTTTCCACAGCATAAGTAAAAATTCAATTTCGAAATCACAACTAATAATAAGCTGTGGCATAGCCGATTTAACAGCCTGCCTCCCACATACTGAGTTCAATACACTTTTCAGATATGCTTTGATAAATTCAATGTCGTTGTATTTTATAATGTTGTCAGATAGTTCATTGATAAAATCACCATACATCTTTTCGAATTGCTGCGTCGAGAACTGTTCTTTTAATTCCTGAATTTCGGCTGGTGTTAACTCAATTTCCTGTAAATAAATACGATTAAATGCCTTTTCGGCTTCAAGTACAAAATCCCTGTAAGCAATGGCGCTTTTTTTCTCCATAAATAATTGGGTTAAATTTCTATTTTCTTATTTTTTCTTACCTTCTAACTTCTAATTTCTAACTTCAACACCACCGGCCAATGATCCGAAACCTTTTTACTCTTAAAAGCACGGTACACCTCCCAGCCTCCTACGTACGACCGAAGATTCTCAGTTACCACAAAGCGGTCGTAGGCGCAGGCACTGTTCGCAAGGTTGGTATCGGCATTGTCGGGCACTACCCAGTAATAAGGCGATTTGTGAATAGCTAGTGCCTGCAATGCTTCAGGCGAAGCATACGCGCACGAGGCATTGAAATCGCCACAGAATATAATGCGCTTGGCATTTCGGAAACGGGTTGGTATCCACTTCGCCACTTTGGCCAATGCAGCTATTTCTTTTACAGCCTGTACGGGTGCTGTGTGTATGGTACAAACTACAAAAGTCAAACTGTCGGACTTTCGGGTAAAGGAAGCGATATAAGGCTCCCGCTGAAAATCATCGTTTACATCATTATACAATGCAGCATCAGTAAGCTTTACTGTTCGGCTATCGTAGTAATAAGCATATTGTTCGGCACTTTTGCGGTCGTCGGGCTGCACGCCTGTACGCTCACTGCAACTCAGTTTATAGCGCGCTCCGCTAGCATTGACCACTTTCAGGAAAGCACCTGCCGTTTGGTTGCTAATATCTGATATTTCCTGTACCGCTACAATATCAAATTGCCGCACTATCATGGCTAAGGTATCCACTACATCGGTTTTCGCCATTTTGCTCTGCCCGAAATTTTGGATATTAAAAGTAGCGATTTCGAAAGATTGGGCGTGGATACAAATACTAATAAACAACCAAGTAACAATAATCAACTTTATTCTTTTAACCATATTTTTTGTTTTACCCCACGGCATTGTTGTATCTTCAAATAAGTTATGTCCAAAGATAATCTTCGTTGTATTCAATGCCATATTCTTTTAAAAACTTTATGTATTCATCTTTCACCGATTCTGTTTTGTGGTGCTCTTTTTGATTTTCAATATAACGTTTTACAACATCTACCTTACTTTGACTTACCGAAAATCCACCATATCCACCTTGCCATGCAAAATCGGCATAATTTGAACCTTTTGTTTTAATCCAGCGACTGCTGTTTCGTTTTAACTCTTCGAGTAGGTCGGCAAGTGCTATGTTTTTTGATAGGATACAAAGTAAATGTATATGGTTTTCTATACCGTTAATAGCAATTGGAACGGATTTATTTTGCTTTAATATGCCCCCTAAATAAGCATATAATTCGTTTTCAACATCTTCTTTTATTAAATCCCGATTGTGTTTGGTATGAAAAACAATATGGGTGTAAAGTTTTGATAATGATTGTGACATAGTGCATGTTTTATATTGCCCTTGCAGGGCGTTAAGTTGTATGTTTGTTTTCTATATCCCAAGGCGCTGCCGTTGGGTTGATGTTATGCTGCCCTTACAGGGCGTTGCTGCATCTGCTCATCTTTATCCCAAGTCGATGCTGTTGGGTTGATGCTATGCTGCCACTTCGTGACATTGTTGTATCTGTATCTGTTTTGGCTGAAGGCCATATCTATCCTAACCCAACGGCAACGCCTTGGGATGGGCAACGCCCTACATGCCGAATGGCATCCTACGCCCTGAAGGGGCAGCATAATACTCCAACTTCTTGAGGCGTTCATCATCCATTGTGAATCCTTTGCGAATATACTCATTCAAGCGCTGTGTAGCCCATATACGAAACTGAGTGCCACGTAAAGATTTTACGCGGTAGCCTACCGATATTATAACGTCGAGATTATAGTAATTTGGGGCTTTTTGCTGAAATTCAGAAATTCCGAATTTCTTTGTACACAACGATTCTTTAAGTTCACCTTCATTAAAAACATTTTGTATATGCTCGTTTATGGTAGATTTTGCTTTACCAAAAAGCAATGCCATTTGCTCCTGCGAAAGCTAAACCGTTTCTTCCTCAAAACGAACATCCACCGATATTTTTTCGTCTTCGATTTTGAATAATATAAAGGCATTCTGATTGCTTTCCATATTTATTTCTTAGTGTTTGTATCTAATTATATTTCTACAAAAAATCGCTAAGTTCATTTTCTTTACTCTCCAAATAGTCTTTCCGTTTCGTAATCCATTACCCCGCCATAAAACCGCTCCAACGCTTTCCGAAACAATTCATTTTCGGGCGCTACCAATGCAAAAAGCGTGAGGAACGATTGAAACTTCATGGCATCCACACCGCCAAAAATACGTACCGGATTGCTTTTGCCACAGCTTAACACCGCTTCTATACACTCCTCCAATCTACTTTTCAGATCTTTGTGTTCTAAGTACGCTTTCGCTTCATTACTGTTTGCAATTGCATAGTATCGCGCTATTTCACTTCGCCCCAAACCTGCCAACTGCGGAAAAACAAACCACATCCAGTGCGATTGTTTACTGCCTTGTTTTAGTTCCTGCAATACTGTTGACATTACGGGTGTTTGCGCATCTAAGAAACGAGAGAGATTGAAATTTGAGTTATTCATAATCTTTTAATTTTAAGAGCTTTCAACGTTCCAAATACAAACAAAAATGCCACAATTCCATATAAATTATACTTTACATCTTCCATATCGAACCGACCATGAATGCGCTTGTGTAAAATGAAATTTGAATAATGTTGCGACAATTCTACAAACACACCAAACACAAATAACAGAAATCCTACAAAAACAGCTGTTTTCAAATTCTTAACGCCAAACAACCAACAAATGACTATCGATGCAAACAAATAAAACGCCGCATGTAGCTCTTTATCAATGTGCCGAAAAACAAAAGGCAATTTTATTATAAAGCCTGCATAAGCCACTAGTATACCTATTACCAATACCCCCGCCTTTAATTGATTATTTGTGTTTTTAATAAACTGCATCTAGCTCATTTATAATTTTTGAATTTCCTTATCAAAATCACTTTCATAGTTTTTATCCTGTATCACTCGAAACTTATCATATTCCTGTTCTGCTTTGAGTTTAGCCTCCAGCATACTTACTTTGCCTTTGTCTTTTAAAATAGGATAATTGGATAATTCCAAGAAACCATCAATAAACTTCACCCATTGCTGCATATTGAAAGCTATTCCACGCTGTGCATTGTTCTCGGCCAAATCCAAATAGGCTGAAACAATGCGGTTAAGCTCAGCCACATGCTGGTGCGACAAGTAATTTTTAGCAACCGCTACGTCGCTTTTCAGTATTTTACCATCAGGGGCTGCTTTCCATGTCTTCAGTCCCATATAAAGTTTGGTGGCATCGGCTTCGGTATAAATTATTTCAGCAGCTGTTTGACCTGTAATAGCCCAATGCAACTTATTCTGTACTGCCGCAAAGAAATCTTTGGTCTGCTGACTGTTTTTATCATAATCAGTACTCAGGGCGTATATATCCGTTATTTTCTGATAGAAACGGCGTTCGCTCGAACGAATCTCGCGGATACGTTCCAGTAACTCATCAAAATAATCCTGTCCGTAACTTTTACCTTGTTTCAACCGCTCATCGTCCATCACAAAACCTTTGATAATAAACTCATTTAGTGTTTGGGTTGCCCATTTTCTAAACTCTGTAGCCTGTGATGAGTTGACACGATATCCAACAGCAAGTATTGCTTCGAGACGGTAAAATGTAGTTTCGTAATTCTTACCATCTGTAGCAGTTGTTTCCATTTTGGAAACAACTGAACCCGAATTGAGCTCCCCCGTTTCGAAAATATTTTTCAAATGCTTACTCACTGCCGGCACATTAACACCAAACAGCTCCGCCATAGCTTTTTGAGTTAACCAAAACGTACCATCGTTAAAGTAAACACTTACTTTCGCATTTTTCCCTACAGGATTAAAAAGCAGTATATTTTTTGTTTGCATAGATTATAAAATATTCAAAAATTAAAATTCCATTTTCTTGTCGAGAGGCTTTGCGGATAGTAAGGTCTATACGTATCAGACCGTCGCCGATATATAGAAACTGGGTATTTTACCAACCAACAGTTGCGTGAAGTAAGTGAAACACCTCCTGCTTCATCTGATTTCACTTTAAAGCTCATACACCAGCCAATTAGTCTGCCTATCCGTACTTGTCATTCCTTCGCCAATAACCAACCCACCACATCAACCACAACTTGTCTCCGCCAATAGTCGGACAGGCAGTCCACTGACGGATTTCCATAACTCCCTTCCACCATCAAATTTAACTTTGGTCATCAAGCTCTTTTGGCGTTTTGGTGTCAAAAAAATCGTTTATTTTTGCACTTATCATTTTAGCCGATGGTAATAGTTCTTTGTATGCTGGCGGTAATTTGCCAGAAGTATTATAAGTAGCTACACCAATTGGTAAAGTTGCTGTTTTCAGCGAATATTCCACTATAGTGCGATCCTTACTTTTACAAATAATTATTCCAATAGCTTCGTTTTCGTGTGGTAATTTCACTTTATCGTTAAGCACCGACAAATAAAATTCCATTTTCCCCTTGTGTTCCGGTTCGAACTCCCCTACCTTGAGGTCGATAGCTATCAAACTTTGCAAGCGCCGATGGTAAAGCAACAAGTCCACTTTATATTCTTTATTAGCCACTAACAAACGGTACTGACTGCCTACAAACGTAAAATCCGTTCCCATTTCCAATAAAAAAGCACGTATATTTTTAATCAATGCTTGCTCCAATTCACTTTCGGCATGTTCATCAGCAAGGTTTGCAAATCCAAAAGTATATTCATCTTTAACAGCCAAAAATGCTTGCTTTGCAATAGCTTCGGGCAATACCTTATCAAAATTTGTTTGGTTAAGTAAGTATTTTTCGTAGGTCTTATTCTCAACTTGATGAATCAGTACATCCTTTGTCCACCCAAACTTCCGAGTGGCAAGCGTATAAAACTGACGTTCTAAACTGTCTTTGCATTTTTTTAAAATTACAACATGTTTACTCCAACTAATTTCTCGTACCAATGGTACGAGA
The DNA here is from genome assembly GCA_945902955.1 of Porphyromonas cangingivalis. Lineage (GTDB taxonomy): Bacteria > Bacteroidota > Bacteroidia > Bacteroidales > Paludibacteraceae > Paludibacter. Next base: position 29,211 of record CAMDNO010000009.1, on the reverse strand, counting down.
TTTTCATCTAATTGATATTCAGAATAAAACTGAGCCATTAGCCATAAATTGCCAACTGAAAATCCACTCATGCTAGGAAACTCTATTTGCAACTCTTTCGACAATGTAGGCACAATAGCTTTTCCCCAACCAAGCGCTTGCTTTTCGGAAATCGACTTTCCCAATTCCCAATACAAGCCAACCAAATGCGTATTTATCGCCTTCAATGCCTCATATTGTGCTGCACGCACTTTTTGTTTTATGTCGGTAATAAACTGTTTTTCAGATTGTTCTAAATTCATTTTGAAATCTATAATTTTTATCAGCATATAACATGCAAATCGTTTATTTCTAAAATATTAAAATGTAACTAATTCACTTCAAAACTCATAAACCAGCCAATTGGTTTGCCTATCCGTACTTGTCATTCCTTCGCAAATAACTATCTTTTCGTCATAAGCATTTTTATACCATCCTTCACTCCAACCACCCATATCCAAATAGAGCGCATTTTTTACACCTGCATCTACCAATGCTTTTTGAAAATCCTGTATTGTTAGTGCTATTATATTTCACACCTTACCTGATTTCTTATCAACATTATATTTACTCTGGTTATGTCGTAGTTCCTGTGCAATCTGGTCAACATAAGTAACTTTTAATTTTTCAAAAGATACCGCTTGCACCATGTTTTGATAGATTTGATTATTGCAAGCGGTTTGCAAGCGCCTAAAATATATAATTATTTAATAATAAGCAATATAACCGCTTGCACTATTTTTTATTTCGACTGTAATATGTAATCCCTTTGTCCTGTCTACTAATTATTATTTCATCTTCATCTCTCAACTGTTTTAGCATTCTGGATACTTTGTAAATATCCTCGTCAGTGAGATTTAATATTTCGCGAGCAGTTGCATTCTCAATTTCGTCAAACTCATCAAGATACTTTAAGATTATTTGCTTTAGTTTAAAATTATCCTGTTTTTTCTGCCTTAAATAGTTTTTTTCATCTGCGATTCCACTCAATTTCGATTTGTGAATAATATATTTCACACCTGAGGTTCTGCCAGTAGTTTCAATCAATTCTAATTCCTGAAGTTCAGAAAGGATTTTTCGCAACTGCCATTTATTGACAAATGGTGAGTTTTCCAGTTCTTGAAAAGTCAGTTTCTGACCCGTATAAATACTATTGAGCACCAATAGTTTTTCCAAGTCAATGTCCTTTTTAGTGGTTTGTTTGTATAATAAACTAAGTTCTGCTAATTTTTCGGAATACACATCGGCCTCAATCCTAAGAATAATAGAGTTTTCGGTTTGCTGCGGTTTGGGTAAATTTTTTCCTTTCGAAAGTAAAGCTGTAAATATCTTGTCGAAACCGCTTCCAGCTTTTTCTGCGTAATTAATTTCACGAAGCACATCCATTATGCCAGGATTACGAGGATTTGTTTTTCGGAGGAAATTGGTTTCGGTAATACCCTGTGGAAAATGCCCAGGACTTTCGAACTCCAAATAATTTGGATATTTACGAATCTCAATTATTTGTTGGCGGCTATAATCACGATGAGCAATGGCATTCATCAATAATTCCCGCAACACGACTTCGGGATAATCTTCTATATATTCGCGAAACAAGCCGAAATGAAATTCTTTTAGCTTAATTTCTGACTTTAATTGAGCATAACAAGCATCAGCCATTTCAATCAAATTACCACTATATTCGAAAGGAGTATAAGTCCCATCTTCGTAATACCGTATGTATTTGATTTGGTTATAAGGTATCTCTTTCAGAGCTTTTTGATTGCCTATAAATAAAACTCCTGTAGTTGTAGGAAAATTTTTGTTGTCTACTTCTTTCACTAAGCCAAGTGTTTCGACAAACTCGTTGGAGGTGTTTTTTAAATAGGGACTTTGAGGTTTCTCTCTATGAATACGGTTATACAAATCTCTAGTGCGATTAATATCCTGCCAACCTGGTATTTGGCTGCCTTGTTTATCACTTTCCACACTTGCCAAAGATAGATCCCATGTTTTTTGGTCGTAGACTATCAAACCTTTTTCGGCCTGAATAGTAGCAATTTCATGCGTTTCAATGGCACGGTTGCCATCATTGCTTCTTATCAGGTATTCGCTCTTAGATGTTCTGTGCATTTGTTGCGAAAATGGAATTTCCAATACCAATATATCGCATTCATTTACTTTTAAATGGTGTGGTTTAATAGTAATTGAAGGCACAGTACGATCTTGTATTTGCCTTACCAATTCAAATACTTTTGAATCCATATATTTAAATTCTGAATTAAGCTCTTTTGTATCATCAATAACCCCGATAAAGAGAAATCCACCTTTTTTATTGGCAAAAGCAACCACATCTTTAGCCAACTCATCGTACTTGGGGGCATAGTTTTTTATAGACTTGCCAAAAGTGGATTTGTCGTCTAATTGCTGTTTGAAATCAAGAATGTCACATTCTCCTTTAGCCAGAAGATTGTAAAACCATTGAATGCTATGACGGGTAAGTTTTTCCATATTTTCATTTTTTTTGTTTCAGCTCTAATTTTCCACTTATCAATCGTGCTAAAAAACGGTTACCGATTACTCGAAACTGGGTATTTTGTCAATCAACAGTTGCGTGAAGTAAGTGAAACACCTCCTGCTTCATCTGATTAAAAACTAAAACTCATAAACCAGCCAATTGGTTTGCCTATCCGTACTTGTCATTCCTTCGCAAATAACTATCTTTTCGTCATTTGCATTTTTATACCATCCTTCACTCCAACCACCCATATCCAAATAGAGCGCACTTTTTGCACTTGCGGCTACTAATGCTTTCTGAAAATCCTGTATTGTTAGTGCTATTATATTTCACACCTTACCTGATTTCTTATCAATAAACAATGACACAATTAGCCCAACCGCAATAATCAAATCCACCACAACTTGTCTCCACCAATAGTCGGACAGGCAGTCCACTGACGGATTTCCACAAGTCTCTACCTAAAGCAATTTTAAAGAATGGTTGAAATAACAAAGCCAATGCACCGTAAACTATCACGAAAGTTTTATTTTCGGATTCTGACGATTGAAAGGCAAGAATCCCAAAACCTATTATGGCTGCAAACCGTACAAACTGATAAAAACCATAAGGCATATCGGCAAGGCAAAGAAATAGGAGAATAGAAAGGATTATTTTGATTGTATTGTTCATAACTGACAACTACTTTTTACCAAACAACAGTTTTAATAATACACTTCCAATTTTTCGTTCCACACCCTGTTTAGTTGTTGGTATTCCCGTTTCACGAGCTATTTGCTGTTTTACTTGTGTGATTCCAATGAATCGCTTCCAAGAGAATGAAAAACCTCTCATATATATCAAATTATTATTTGTGGATTGTTATTTTATAACACTTTTAATAAAATAGCTTGGGTCTTCTTCTATCTTTTTCAATTCTTGTTCTTTCCATTTTTTTACTGCGATTTTAGCTAACTCAACCTGAGCTTCAGAAATTTCTGTTAATAACGCTTCATTGGCTTTGAACTCTGTATCTAACTCATTTTGCTTTTGAAGTACCCTAATTCTATTTTCTTCTACAACTTTTTGAATTTCTGTATTTGCCCAATCATTAATTCTTGAAAGTTTCTCGATTTCATGTGCACGGATTTTTTCCTTTTCAGTTATTAATATTAAATCGTAATCACCAGCAGTCATCATCATTTTAAATAATACTGGTGCAATTTCAATTATAATAAATAAAAGCATAATAAAAAATGCTGAAATATTAGTAGTGGGATTTTCATCTCTCAATTTTGAAAAAGCCTTCATTCTTGCTTGAAAACCATTATAATCATTTAAGTCTAATTTATATTCATCACCACCCTTTTTTATTTTTTCTCTTAAATCATTTATTTGAGTTTGTAAATCATTTATTTGAGTTTTTTTCTGTTCTTCTGCATCGGAAATAACTTTTCTTAATCCTGCGTCAGAGGATTTAATATTTCCATCAATTGTATTAATTTCTCTGGTTAAAGTATTTCTTGTATTTATCAATTTAGAACGCTCTTCAATTAAAATTCCTTTTTTACTGCTTCCTTCTGAGTCTTCTTCTGATAAACTATTTAGTTTTTTTGTGTATGCATAAATTTTTTGTTGAATTGCGGCTCTGTTTGTTTCCTTGTTATTACGTTCCGAAATTAATTGATTTAAAGTGGTTGAGCCCGTTACAATTCCACTCTGAAATACAGTCTGGCTAACAGGAGTATTTATTACTTCTTCAAGTTTGGTAGAGATTGAATCTAATTTATTTTGGTCATCTTTTATAAACTCATTAAGCTTTTCCTTTTTTAGTTCATTAATTTCAACAATGATTTCTTTTTCATATATTCTTAACTCTAAGGGCATTGATATAACTATTCCTAGAAATATTGCAATAATTAATCTTGGTAAGCCTCCAAGAATCTCCTTCAAACTAATTGTAGGTTCACCATCTGAATACATTGTGTTTACGATGAATCTATCTAAGTTGAAAATTAATGAGCCCCAGAAAATCCCAAAGAAAATACCTGCTGTTACACTATCGAATACAGTTGTGATAGCATAGCCACCAGATATTGAAGCCATCAAAGCTGTAAAAAGGATTGTGCCACCTATTCCAAAATATTTAGAATGCTCATTTGGACATCTTCTGACAATTTCCTTGTTCACACCAGAACAAAACCACATAAATTCATTTAAGTAAGAACTTGTTTCTTTTTGATAATTACTTCTAATAGAAAAATACTTAATTAATGTCGGACTTAAAATTAATAGCATTAAAAACAAAGAAATCGACCAACTAATAAGTTTTGGAGTAGCACTTACATCAGTGATTTTATCTAATGTTGAAATTGTATCGAGTATATTGTGGTTTCTTGAAATAAAGTCGACACCAAAAACATAAAATTTTATAGGAAAAGATATAATTAACCCTACAACAATTGCAAATAAATATATTGGAAATAAGTTGAAATTATTTCTCCTCTTTTTTTCAATATTTTCCATTAAGACTAAGGCCTTGATTGATTGTCGATTTATGCTGAATACAAGAAATGACGCAATTACACCAATGGCTATATGTAAAACAATAGGTTCATTGTTAAACAATTTGCTTGATGACCAAGAGCTTATTAAACCGATTAGAATAGTTGAGAAAATATTTAACCCACCAATTCCAATAAATTCGGAATAATTTAACTGTGATTTTGCTAAATCTTTCAAACTAGAGCCGGAGGCATACCAAATAATATTACCAAATAAACTTTTATTTTTTGCTGACATGTTTTTTTAATTTATTTATTTTAAATTCATTTTTTACTATTTCAAATATTCGTTGAATTTTTTCAATAAATGGTTTTTGCTTAATTGAATAACTCAAGTTGACGGGCTTTGGACTTTTTATAAATGTTTTTGAGTCTAATTTAATAGTAAAATCAAACTCTTTAAATTTAATCGTACTAGGATACTTATTGCTAACATTTGAAAAGTCTGGCAAATTAATTCTTAAAACATTCTCACTAACAATAATTGGAGTTTGAGCAATAACTTTCTCAATTAGTGGCAATGGTAGTATCTTTATTTGAATATGTTTCTCAATCTTTCCAAATTGATCAGTAACAATTAATTTGTATTTTGTATCCGAAAAAGGTTCAACCTTAATAGAACCAGCTAATTCTACTTCTCCGATTCCATCAATTTCTACTTTTATTGCATTTTCTGTTTCCCATGAAAGCTCAACAGGCATTGTTTGCAAAACAAATTGTCTGTCAGCAATAAAGAATAAAATTTTTCCTTCGTCAAAGACTTCAACTATAATGGATTTTTCAAATACAGTAGTATTATCAATTGCTATTGCTTCAAACTTGTAGGTCGTAGTTTTATCAGGTATGATATACCTATGACCTTTTGAAGGTATTAATATTGAATCATTTTCAACTCCCCAAAGATTGATTTTGGATGTATTTTCAATCTCCCATTTTAATGATGTTGAATTTCCCCTTTTAAGTTTAATATTATCGGCCTCTACTATTTTGAATAAAGGAGCAGGAGATACTTTTATTTCAAATTTTTCAACTAACTCACCATAATATCCTTTAAAATTAATTATGTAAGTACAGCTCTTGTCTGGCTTTATTGATTTTTTATCAATTGAACTGAATATACCAACATTCTCTATTTCTACTGAAATAGCATTTTCAGCATTCCAAGCTAAAACAATATTCTCCCCTTTTAGTATTTCTTTTTTGGAAACCGTAAGAAATTTTAAAGTTGGCGGCTTTTGTATTGATAGAAGAGACTTTTCCCAGTCGTAATACGAAGTTCTTGCCGCAGGGTTTTTATAACCAAAATTTATTGTGTAATGAATTTTATCTTTAATCTGGGAAGGTATCTCAGTATTAATAAAATTTATATACTGGTGATAGTATAATTCATTTTCTTTTTCAAAGTAATTTGCATTTGTATTAGCATCTGGCCATTGAGTAGAGTTAAAATACTGTTTTGTAATCCCTGGGCCTAATTCTTTCAGATAAAACAAAGGGTGGATTCCTGTAATTAAATAATTCACACCTACAGCAACCGACCATTTGTCAGTAAACGAGTCAACTCTAATCTTATCCCCTTTAACTATGTTAATTTGTTGTGTCCATATTTCAGGAGCAACCCAATCATTTGGAGCACCCCAAGTAGTTGGCTCATCATTTAGAGTTTCAGTTATAACACCGCTATCGTAATCAATAATAGATAATGATTGATTATCAAGATTTAAGAAAATAGCACCTGGTTTTAAGTCTGCATGAATATATTTAAAGTCATCTAATATTTTAAAGGCAGAAACCAATTGGAAAGCAAAATAGATTCTACGTGGAACAGGGATTTTATAGAAATTATCTAGAAGTTTTGCATCTGTAAGTATATCTTCAAATTCAAAATAATTCTTAATTTTAAGATTGTCTGAAGAATATCCCTTTACAATTCTACCATTTAAATCTCCTATGAAACTGAATTGTGGAATAGCAGAAAATGCCGGATATTTCTTCAATAAAGAAGTTTGTTGTAAAACCAATTCTTGGTTTAGTTTATCAAACTTCTTTTGAAGTCTTCTAATTGTGTTAAAGTTTGAATCGGCAGAACCAGGGTATTTCTCAATAAATATTTTGATAACTTGAGGTGTACTTAATTTATTCCCATTCAATGAATAGCAATGATAAACTTCTCCAAAACCGCCAATGGCAAATGGCTTGTCATCGATATCAACAGAAATAATCGTATTATATTCAGAAGATATTTTTGTGCTTAAAAAATCATTTATTTGCACTTGTTTCATCAGATTTTTTCTTTTTAAGAGTTTCTTGAAACCGAACTACCTTAGGAGAGATAATTACTCCTAAAGTAGTATCATCATGCATAATGTTCTTCTCTTTCATTTGTGTTAAAAAATGATCTAATGTTTGTTGAAGGTTTTTTTCATTTAAATCTTCATTTTCTTTAAAATACAAATCCATTCGATTTAATAAAAGAATTTCACTCTCCTCCCCCATTATCCAAACAACCCCGTCATCATCTTTTCCTATTTTCAATTCGTCATTAGTATAAACACCATCACTTGCAATAATTATGATATCTCCAAAGGTATCTTCACTTTTGCTAATTTGAATTAATGTTGGTTTACAAGATATTTCATCATTTATTGAAATAAATTTATACATAGCTGACTTTCCACCTTCTTCTACAGTATGAGGATTCAAAAGATTATTTACATTCCAAGGAATGTATCTTTTTGATCCAAATAGATTAAATCCACCTGAGACATGAAATATTGCTCCATTTCCAACATATGCAATTTTATATACATCCTCACATTCTATAGCACAAAGAAGTGTTGTTCCAAATGGATTGTTGAGTATTTCTTCATCTGTTAGACTTTTCAAAGCATATTCCTTTAGTTCATGTTTGATCTCGTTGAAAAATTTATCAAAATCTAAAACCTTTAAATTTTCACAATCTTCTAGTTTTCTTTTTAGACTTTCAACTGCAAATTTTGAAGAAAGCTCAGAACGTGCATGTGACCCTAACCCATCGGCAACAATCACACCTGCAAATAATGAATTTTTATTATTCACGGTTTCAAAAAAATCCTGATTACTGGTAGATTTATGTGTTTGTGAGGCAGCTGCAATAATTGAATTACTATTCATAGTTATTCAATTTTAATATTTGCAGATTGAGAAATTGATCTTTCAAAGAAATTTCTTAGAGCCTCACCATCATAAACAGTTGAAAATCTTGTTGTATCTGATGCAACTTCCTTCATTAGGTTTTGAGCATTTACATCATTTCCTCCAACGGTTCCAAAATACACTGATGCAATCTCAATTTTAGGATTAGATTTAATCTCAGAAGAAATTTGCAGAGTTTTATCAGGCTCAAAACACATTCCATCAGACATTAGTAATAATAAAACCTTATGAGGAACACTTTCTACTGAAGCGCTATTCAAAAAATCCTCAGCCATTTCTTTTGCTCGTTCGAGAGCCAGATTAATGTACGTTTGACCACCCTTTCCATCCAGTGGGTCAAAATTTGTATTCATTAAAGTATTGAACTCAAATTGTATTGGTGACAAAATAGTTGTAGGAGTATTATCAAATTTTATACATGCAAATGAAAAATTTTGTTTTACACGAGATGCATTCATCCTGTTAAACAATTCAAAGCATGCCATTTCGACCTCTTTAGCTTTTGGATGATTCCCTGTCGTGTTTTCATTCATTGAACCACTACCATCTAATACAAATATCCCTAATTGATTAAATACTCTCGGCAGCTTAACACCACCAGCCGGCTTAAATTCTGTACTCATTTTAATTGATTTTTTGTAAATTTTATATTAAGTTTCTTGAAAAAAATTACATTTTCATTCTAATATTTATTCATTAAACATTAGTTCTTAAATACATAAAAAGCGAAAATTAGAAAACAATTAATATTATGTAACCGGGAGTTGCTGGACTCCATTGTTTCGAATTGTTGCTCATTTTGAATTGTTTTTTGTTGTTGATAAAAAATATCGATTTGATTTTAAAATTATTAAATTGATAAAAAACAAACAATTAGTAATATTTTGTAACTATATAATATTCACTTTCATACTCCCCACCTTGCAACTGCTCTTTGCCAGCATAATTTGATACATTTGCTACATTTACCGATGCTGCAATCCTGTAAAATCCATTTTTCAATGTAACTATTAAAGTTTGTTTTGGTGAAAACACTATTTTTTTGCTTTCTACTCCACTGTATCTTAATGTAAGTACATACCTAGTATTGTTGAATATTTTTAATTCACTATTTGTTGAATTAGAAAAATTATATGAAGTTTTTGTTAAAGGTGGTAGTTTGCCATAATTGCCCTTAAAAATAGCATCTACCTCTAAATCAACTATTTTCTTTTCTGCTTCAGCAACATATTCACCTTCCGGGTAGTTCTGCAAATACTGCTTGATTTTTTTTATTGAGTTACTATTGTCGGCAGTCTCCCATTCCTTATACTCCATTTCGCTTAATTTTCTTTCGGCCTCTTCGATATAAGAACTTTCGGGGTATTTTTCAATAAAGTTTCTTATCACAAAAGGACTATTCGATTTTATAGCTCTGTTCCATTCAGGTAAAACTCTTTCAATTTCGAATATTTTATTAACTGCTTGTGTTTTATAAGTACCATTTGGATATAAATTAATATATTCCTTAAATGCAGCAATAGTTTTTGAATTTAAAGCATTTTTCCAATCATTGTTCTCTTTAATTAAATATAATCTATTTTTCGCGTCTAAAACATATTTGGATTGTGAGTATTGCTGTATGAAGTTCTCATAGGCATAAATAGTATTGATACTTTTGGTTCCAATCCATGCATTATCAATTTCAATATCTTTAATTTTTTGTTCCGCATTTTTAATATATATACTGCCGGGATAATGTAAAATAAAATTGGTAAAACTTTTTTCTGTATTTAAACTAATGGCCATCTTCCAATCTCTTTCTTCATATAATATTGCTAAATCAGACTTAAGGTCTGAGCTGTAAGTACTTTTGGGATGCTTTTTAATAAACGCCTCATAAGCATTAATTGAATTTGTAGATTTGGTTTCTTCATATTTTTTACTTAAACTACAACTTTGTAATACAGTTAATAAAAACACAAAGTAAACAATCCTAATGTGTCTTTTTGATTTGTTCATGTAATCTTGATTTTATGTTTTGGAGTAGTTTAATACTATCAATTAAAAAAATCCCACAAAGCCCTCCAACCCTTTTATTCAAAGTGTTCAATTCTTTATGGGAAAACATCTAATTGCAGAGAAATATCTTAATTTCGAATGCAGTGTTATTAAAATGTAAATCAGACAATTAAAGGGATACACTCACGTGCATTTTCCGGCTAAGAACTTGGCAGGGTCAAAAGTAGAAATAATAATTTAAAAATACAATAGAATGTAAAAAATAAATGAAAAATAATTATTGGGCTAAAGCCCACATTCTCTATTTATCATTTTAATGAATGGCATCCCGCCCCTACGGGATAAATGGCTGCCAATTCTATTCAGTGAATTCCATCCTGCTTTAGACTTCGGCGTGAGCTCATTCGAACGCTGGAGCAAATCTCAATTTAGATAATTACTGTGTTCAATATCATACAAGTATATAAAAATCTCATACCAACCGCCCTCAATACCTTCCCAGTTATATTCAGGGATTAAGATTTCAGCATTCGAAACTACATTGTCAATAGAATTATCTTTAGCACCAAAAGCTTTTTTATTTGCTTTGCTCCATTTCAACCAATTTCTGTATTTATCTTTTATAGTTTCACCTTCACCATTAGCAAATCTTCTCATGGATTCAGTCAATTCACCTTTACCGTATTTTTGAAGAAATTGAATACATGCATCTTCATTTATATTTATTCTGATTTTTCTTTGCCAATCGTAAACTGATTCATCTTGTTTGTTATTTTCCAAATACTCTTCTATTTCGCTGGTCAAACTCTTTAATGAATCAACGGCTTCGATAAATTCCTTTTGCCTTTTAGTCTGTTTTGGAGCAGGTTTAATTAATTCAATTCTATCATACAGATTGTTTCCAAATTCATCTATAACTTTATTGTTTGTTTTAGGTGATAATAATATTTTTAGTATTATCGAAAATATACTTTGTTTTGATGGTATACAAATAAAACCCCATTTGCCATTCAACTTAACACCTGCAATACCCTCATTAAAGCTTCTACAATCCTCAAAAGTTAAAGGTATAATTTTATTGTCATTCAAGTCGATATAACCCCATTCATTATCATTACAAACTCCAGCCAATCCTTGATTAAAGTTTTTTGTTCTATCATAATAAAAACCAATGATTTGTTTGTTATTTTTACTCAAAAATCCACTTTTTCCGTTTTTAGTCAATCTTATTATTCCATCCTTTGCTTGAATTGACCCGCTATTGTATTCAATTGGAATAACTCGTTTATTTTTCTTATTAATGAAACCAATCTTACCATTTAGCTCTACTCTGGCCCTTTTTTCGTGAAAATCAAATGCCTTTTCGTACTGAATATTGATAATCAACTTCCCTTTGTTATTTACATATCCATAATGATTTGCATCAACAGTAGCCCGTCTTAAACCATCTTTTAAAATGGTTGATACTTGATATTTTGTTTCTCCACCTAAGTAACGTCTTGATTTTCTTTTCTTATTTTTAATAAGTTCATACAATCTAAATGTCAAATGAAAACGACCTATCTTCCCCGAATTTATTGAACTTATTTGATGGCCATTTTTATCAATATAATAGCACTTGTTTGATTGAGTTACTTTAGCAGCTCCATATTTGAAGTCGCGAACTTCATCAAACATATATGATACCCGCACTTTACCTTTCTTATCAAGAAAACCCCATTTACCTTTGGATCTCACCCTTGCTCTACCCTGATAAAAATCACCTGCCTCTTCATACATGCAGCTAACGACTTCAAATCCATATTTATTTATAAACCCCCATTTGTTTTGATAACAGACCTTAGAAAGCCCATCATGAAAATCACCAACATTATCATAATTAAACAAAGTAATCATTCCAATTCTCAATCGCTTGGTAATATGGTTCGAGACTTTTAGATAAATTCGTTGGTATTTGTATTTAAAAATCATATCAAAAGATATTAAAGGCTTATATGCAATAATATAACATGTACTATAGTGTAATTTTATTCAGCAAAAATGGAATTGAGATTACCAATTTTAAATCTTTCCAGCATAAGTTTTTCTATAATAACCGAAATTTCTTTAGACGTCATACTTTCATATAAACCATGATTTTTGAACTCGTTATAAATAAAATCAATTTCAAATGTTAAATTATTGCCAAGTTCATTGTACCACATAAATGAAATATCATCATAAATAAATTCTAAAAAATTTTCATTAATGAATTGCATTTTTGTTTTTGAAAAAATATCTCTCAGAATATTCTCTTCAAAAGTAAAATCGTCATCTTCCTGAAGCTTTGCTTTCTTCATTATATTTGTGTTAATTAAATTATAGTAGAGGTATCACTTATTATCAAAAAAATAAGTTATTGTGTTAATTTACAGCTTTATAGACTTTGATTTAAATTTCACATTACCATTTTTATAGGTATATTTATACGTAATAAGAATTCGCTTACCTGTTGTATTTCCATTAGCATCTTTAAGTTCGACTTCCTCTTTCCCCGATTCTTCGATTGAAATAGGAGAAAAATCGCCCGCTATATATTTCATTAGCATAATTAAAAGTACAATTAAACCTACCAAAAATGCAATGGTAATAAATGAATTGTAATCAACGCTAGTTGTCATTTGTATATAAATTTATCTGATTGATATTTTGATTTAGTGCTTTTTGAAATTAAAAGCTTAATTACCAAGGTAATGAATTCTGCTCATCCATATAGCTCGGGATAATGCTTATAATCGGTAAGTATATATCCATCTTTTCTGTTAAAAAAGAAAAGATAATCAGGCATTACATTTTTACTTTCAAGTAAGCTTACTAACTGTACCCTGCTTAATAAATTCAAATCAATTTCTTTTAAATCACCCGTAATTGAGTAATTAAGTTCAAATAATTTAATAAACTCGTCGGCAAAATTAAAATCTGAAGCAATTAATTGAAAAAGGTAAGCCCTTAAATCAAAAATATTGGGAACTTTTTTAAATAAATCGTATTTTACCATATCATTAAGGAATTAAGAATTTAATTGTTTTAATGATAATAAAATCAATGCAGCACCTTCAGTAAAATTAAATAATGCTTCAATTATTTCAGAAATATGTTCCGGAATATTCATACCGAATTTTTAATTAAATAAAAAACTCCATGACTAAGTAGTAAAGCAACTATTATGATAAATTCGACTTGCATAATTGGATTTTACTAAATACACTCTATTGATTATGAATTATTTACAAATAACAGTTGTTTGGAATTGAAATTCATAAATTCGTTATTCCACTGTAGCTGTAATACCTTTAGAGTTAAGAACATTTTTCATTTTATGTATTTCATCGTAAGTACCACAAGTTATAATAGCATTGCCTGTTTCGTGTGCAGTTAACATAATTTGTGTACTTCTTTCAATATCAATTCCACAAATTGAATGCAGTGCAGCTACTATATATCCCATTTCATTTATATCATCGTTCCACAACATTAAGCAATTTTTTTCTTTGCTTAAAAGCAAATCATTTTCATTTTTTATAATTTTTTCTTCCACAACACTAATTATTTATGAGTTTAAAGTGAAACGTTTTTATTCGTTCTCTAATTCAAAAAGAGGTAAATTTACTGTCTCAATCAAGCTTTTCACTACCTCATAAGTGTTTTTCCATTCCGAGACACTTATTCGTTCAGCAGGTTTGTGTTCATCGTAATAGCCTATACTAAAGTTTACACCGCAAATCCTTGTACATAACTCTACAATATCAGTTCTTTGTGTGCCTTCTATAAAATTATAACCAGTTTTTTCATGTATATAATTTATAAAATCTTTTGAACCAACTCTATAGCATTTAAAATCAGCAGCATCTCTTTTGTCGAGTTGAATCATAAACCGATGCAAATTTAATCGGTCTACTATATCAGAATGAAAGTTTTTGAGCCATTTACTTCCCAACAAACCATGTTCGCGCGTAAAACACCTTCTATCTTCACCATCGGTAATCAAAATGGAGTGACCCGAATTGCGCAACAACCAAAGCATTGCACAACCAGCCCTATCATCTGCCCCTATACCACAGTCGGTTATTGTTCCTCTAAAATAATCGCCATCGCGTACAATTTCCTGTTCCATTTCGAGTCCGGTATAAGATTTATCCCATACAGTATCAGCATGTGCCACTAATACTACTTTGTTCAGTCTGCTACCTTCAATATATAAAAACCGTTCTTTCGGGTTGCCTTTGTTTTCGCGAAAAACAACCCTTCTTTCTTCGGTTTCTTCCAACCAACGAAATTTATTAAATACCCCATCCGAATTCCACAACGGAAATTCTAAAAACTCTCTAAGTGTCTCTTCCATTTTGCCTTTTGTATATTTATTTGTTTCTGAATACAAAGATAATGTGTAAAATGAAAGATTATAAAGTAAAAAGAACTCCTTTTTTATGCGGAGATAAAAAAGGAGTTCAAAGTTGAAAATTTACAGAATGCTATTCAATTATTTCAATTTTATCTTTCGGAAGATTGATTTTATATCTAAAACCGTCTAAAACTATGCAATACGAATTTGCAATTGGCTCGGAAATTAATTTTCTAATGTTTATATTTATTTCTGAAATTTTTTTTGATAATGTATCTCCTATTCCGAGGTTTTTCGTGGTTTTTTCTAGGCTACCATCTGAAAGAGCTCTATTAGCCTTTTTATTCAGATATTTGTAAATCAGGTAAAAATCATAATCCTTATTTCTAAATTCTTGTAACCAGATACCTTCTGGATGCATAATAAAATAAACATAAATTGCCTTTTGAAGATTTTTTAAACCCAATTCCGTTCCATTATCTTTCAAATAAATGGAATGCTTCTTTTTATCAAAAACAATATTCGATAATTCATTTACATTCAGTTCGTGTGGAGTTGTAATTTCGGTAACTATTCTGCCTGTTATTGCATAAATCTGTGATATCAAGGTTGTTTTTATACCTATTTTTAATGAATAATCGTAGCAAGTAGGACAGATTTTTGCAGTTCTGAATTTCAGTCTTATTTGACTTTTTGTATTACAAAAATCATTCATACAAGCTTCAGGCATATTATGAATATACAATTTTCTATGCACTGGGTTGTTTATATCCAACTGCATGGTATTCTGCAATATATTGCAGACTATCTCATACGCACAAAAATATTTTTCTTCAATATACTTCACACCATCCGATATATTATGAGTAACCACACAAATATTGCCTTCCAAATCGTAATGACTAAACCAATTATTTACCTCCTGATTTGAAGTAAGAATTATAACAAAATCTACAACAGGCAAAGCTTTTTCAATGCGGTAATTCTTACAATAAGAATAAGCAGCTTCGAATAAAAACTTTTTCTTGAGTACATACTGACTTTCTGTCTCGCTACTCACAAATTCGATAGGTGAATTGAATTGACTCAAAAACGTCAATATTTCATCGTAAAGTTTTTGACTGAAATCTGTTGTTTTTAGGAGGTGTGCTTTCATTGAAAATAATCATTTCTTATTTGTGAAATATATTTATTTACGTCCCATATTTTTATATTCCTCTGCAAATTTCTTTACATTTTTCAAATTTGGCAGCAATACTGTTTCCGATAATTGAAGAGCTTTTAACATAGATTTATCGAACTCATTAAATTGTTCTACAAAAGCTTTGTAATGAGCATCGTTCCAGTACTGTTGCATTGAAGTTAAATAACCTTTTAATTGTTTTTGTGCATTCTGTGTGTTTTGTGTATGAACATGCAATCGCTTAATTAATTCTTCCACTTTTTGTGGATCTACATTCATTTGTCCCATAATCTTAAAAATTATATTTGTTTGTTTGTTTGTTTGTTTGTGTATTTGTAATTAATTACTGACTCTCTTATAGCTCCATTTCCAGTTGCCTGGACCAATAGTAACGTTTATATAGTTATTTTCAATTTTCCCTTTGAAATCATACCATTCTTGAGTGCCTGAGGTCATAGGAACAAGGATTTGACCTTTTAATGTTGAATTATCAATATACTCAATATTTTTAATTAATTTCTGCTTTAGTTGAAATTTATTACTTGAGTTACTATTTCCCATTTTTACACAAATCGCAGAATAAAAAGTAGTATCTATGTCACCAAAAAATTCAACTATTTCATTAAAGGCACCCCCTTCCCATTTTCCAGTTATGAAAGAACCAATATTAGGTAATTTGTTTGGAGAAGTAACTATATCTGAAATCTTGGTTGTTTTCACATTATGCGTTTTCTCTTTAATTGTATTCTTAGTACCATTATCCACAGCTGTTTCTTCAGAATCAATTTTTACTATAGTTTTTTTTATTAAATCAGAAATTTTATCTAATTGAGCTATGTACTTTTTATATGCTTTATTTTCCATAAATTATTAATTTATTTCTTTTTGATACAATTTTATCAATTCTGCTGATTTTTCCGTTTCAGAAGTTTTCAAATAAGCTGTCCCTAAATCTTTGATACTGGTGGCAGAAAAATCGTCAACGTACTTAGATACATCTTCGCCTTTCAGAATAATCTGATTTTCAAATTCATTCAGAATTTTAGAATCAAAAATTTCCATTAATTGATTATAGTTCTGAATGTGCATAAACGTATGAATACCAATGCCTGGACCATCTTTTATTATTTGAATTAGTTGTTGCGCAATAGGTGAATCAATGTAGCCATCTTTTCGTAGACATTTAATCTTTTGCAGGTTCATTATCACAAGTATTATTCTACCCACTGTTCCCTCTTCTTCTATTCGGGCATCCAATTCTGTTTTCAAATTTTCCAACAAACCTTCGAGAGGTTTATCATTTGAATAAATTTTTAAGTTCGGAGAACTTTCCTTTAATAAGTTCAAAGCCCCTTGATAACCGCTATCCACATCGAACAGGTCGAAAATGTAGAATTGACTGCTTTCACTCGATTGTGGTATTAACTGACTCAAAGTATAATGCATTAGTGAAATAACCGAAACAGGGTCATCGCCGGCAATAAAAAGATTTGATTCCGACTGCTTGCGAATTCTGATACTTATATGCTCTTCTTTTAAACTGCTTGGTTCACCAATGAAAAGATCGCAGAAAATATCATTCCTTTTGAAACTTTCATTTTTTATTTGTTCCTGAAGGACTATATTGTCTTCAATTCTGGCAATTTTACTACCATCGCTTATGAATCGCTTGAATGAAATAATAGATGGTTTATTATTAAGATAATTAATTTTCTTATCAATAGCATCTTTTGAAATAAATGCGCATTGAAAATGCTTGTTTCCTGTTTCTAGTCCATTTTGAGTATTATAAACAGCTTCACCCGGGCGGGAGAATTTCAATGGAACATCGTTATTGCGACTTAATATTCTCCAACAATCCATCTCTGTCATTTTCATCCCAATTCTAAGTCCAATATTAGAAAGTGTAGATGAAGATATATCTACATCTCCCAAAGACTGGGTTGCCAATATCATATTTACACCAAATGAACGTCCTCTACGAGATATATCTTCCAAAAACACACTTGCTTTTGAAGAATATATGTCGTTACCACTCAATAATACTTGAAATTCGTCAATTATAATGATGTAACGCGGTAAAATACTATTTGATTTTTCGGTATATTCCTTTAAATTACCTACTCCATACTCTTTAAATAATTTACCTCGGTCGGTTATTTCCTGAGCCAAAAATTCAAAGACACTTAGCCCGAATTCTCGCTCACTTGCAATTGACAAGATTTTGGTATGCGGAAGGTTTTCATAGATTTTGAATTCTGTACCTTCTTTGTAATCTAAAAGTATAAATTGTAAACTTTCGGGCGAATAAACATAAGAACCATTTACAATAATACTGTGAAGCAAGACCGACTTTCCACTACCTGTTGCTCCACCAATTAAAGCATGGTGCGAATCGGAATTAAGACCAAAAACAAAATCGAATATTTCATTATTTTGTCCTACTCCAATCGGGATTTTAACTCCGTTTGATGCATCGCCTTTCCACTCAGCAGAAATCGCACTCGATATATCGACAGAAACGGATTTCAACTCATTAATCTCCTGATTGACTTGTTTTTTTATGTCGTCAATATCTGATGTCAATCCTGAGTCAAAATACGAAATATGGAATTTCTGATTAAAATAATCTGAATGTGGTATGTTTCTTATCGTGTTGGTTGTTAAATCTATAGATTGAATTTTATTTTTAAAATCTTTAATATCGGTTCCATAAGGAACTGGAAGCGATTCGTCAACGGACATTAATGCATACACTCCAGCTTTATGTCCATTCTCTATTAAGTTTTTTAGTTTTTCAGAGGATTCCTGTGTAAAGCCACGGGGGTAGTTTGCAATTAAAAGGAATTGAAATGGTTGACTTGAATGAGAAATCTTTTCATTATAATCAGCCAAATCATCGTATTTGTTTTGCAGCGATTTAGAGAGGATTACGGGTACTTGATTTTTAATGTCGGTTAGACCGGTAGCTATTTCTTGTTCATCATCCCATATTTCATGATGAACAATTTTCTCATCCAGACCAAACAGCATAGCAAAACTCGAACCATTTTTCTCATTGTCAATTATGTAGAACTTAGCTTGTCGTTTTGGCACAGATAGCAATAAACGGTAGGCCAGAGTTTGTATCGCTTTGTTAGCTGTATCCTTTTGTTCTGAATTGTTAAACCAATAGCAGATTCCATTAGAACCTCTAAAAGGCAATAATGCAGGTATGCTATCATCAAAACCCTCTGTTTTCAGTCCACCAATCTTAATAATGTCTGGAAGTTTTTTAATCCCGTCGTTACAATTGATAGTACTAACAGCAGCCAAGGGTTGATTGTATATTCCCGATTGCTGTACTTTGACTTCCGACATGGGTGTTTCAGCCTTTATCTTTTGGATAAATTCATCAAATTCAGGTATTTTGTATTCTTTAGACTTCAAGAAACTCCATAATTTCTTATAGCTCTCCTCATCTTTAAAGTAAGCGACAAAATCGCTATATGAAGTGAATTTTGTAAAATGACCGTCAGTTTTACTCTTCGCATATATCTTTTCTAAATATTCCATTTTTCTGTTTTTATGATAAATAATCAAGCAAAATCATCAAAATCATCTCCGATAGTTTGATGATTGTCTTTAACTGGGTTCAAATTAGAGTTATTTCCAAAACCTTTTGATATTAGACTCTTAAGTTCTAATTGTCTTATTAATTCTATCTCTGCAGTTACTTCTGGTTTATATTTGTCAAATTCAACATCATGTAGCAAAATTTCATATTCATTTGTTGCGGCAGTAAAATTGTTTTCAGCAATGTATCTCTTAGCAACTGTATTAATGCAAATATCATTTAACCAAAAATTGGCTTCGAGTATTTTTCCCTCTTTGTCTGATAATATTCCTTTTCCGTATTTTTTATTATTTTTAAATTCACCTTCATAAATTTGACCATCACTGTACTTAAATATTCCTAATCCGCTTCTACCACTTTCAAGCCATTCTCCTTCATAAATATCGCCATTCGCCCAATAATAATTGCCATTACCTTTAAAAATATATATTTCAGGGAAAATTAAAGTTCTATCTTCTGAAAAATCTCGAATACATTCTTTATTTTCAGTATCAAATTCACCTTCATAAACATCACCATTTAAGTAAGTCAATCTAGCATACCGTAAATATCCTTCAATCCAATCTCCATCATATTTGCGACCGTCCTCAAAAATAATCAATCCTTTACCTTCTGGTTCTTCATTCACAATCATTCCTGTGTATGTTCCTCCATCATATTCAATTGTTTTTTCACCTATTGGTCTTACACATTTATCTTCTTCCCAAACGCCCTGATCAATTATTACACCACTTGCATCTTTCAAAATGCCCTGTCCTGACTTTTTACTATCTTTCCATTCCCCATCATAAATAATTCCATCACTAAAAACTCTAACCCCTTTTCCATCTAGCTTACCATCCAAAAAATCACCTTCATAAACACCTCCATTTTTCCAAATGTACTTTCCTTTACCTGATCTTTTATTATCTTTCCATTCTCCTTCATACACATCACCCTCTTTCCATGTATATTGACCTATTCCATTTTTCTTTCCATCTTTCCACTCACCAAAATAGTTCCCGTTGTTGTAAGTCATTTTTCCTTTTCCATTTGGAACATTATTAAATATAAGTCCATTATATGTTCCACCATCGTAATCAATAGTTACTTCTTTTGTTAAGCTTATAAATTCATCATGTAACCAATTGCCTTCAAGTATATCACCACTTGCTTTCAGTAAAGCACCTTTTCCATTTCGTTGGTTATCCTTCCATTCGCCATCATAAGTATCTTTATTTGCATAAATCATTATCCCTTTTCCACTCTTCTTACCTTCGTTCCAATTGCCATAGTAAGAAGATCCATTACTATATGACAACACTCCTCTACCATGAGGCAAGTATATGTCAGCTTTAAGAAAGCCAGTATATGAGCCTTCATCGAAGGTAATCGTTCTTTCTATTACAGTGCTTGTAAATTCATTTTGTTTCCAATTTCCTTCAGCAACAATTTCACCTTGTTTATTATACATTATTCCATGACCATCTTTTTTGCAATCAACAAAGAAGCCAATATAATAAAATCCAGATGGATAAATCATTTTACCTTTTCCCGTGACATTGTCATTTTGCCATATTCCTTCGTAAATCTGCCCTGATTGCCAAATAAATTTCCCATTAATTCTAATATTTTCCTCCCACTTCCCAACATAAATACGTCCATCACTATATTTCATTTCACCAATTCCATGCCTAACCATTTCATAAGGATATGATTCTTGTTTTTTTAAATCACCTTTGTACACGCCATTTGAGAAAACCTTTTCTTCTCCAAGTGAAATTGAGACTTTATCGACAGCATTTGAAATCTTATTTGCTACTTCAGAAGCTTTATTGATGATATTTGAGAGTTTATTGAACATGGGGTATTTATTTTGATATTAATATTCTCTATTTTAACGTTCCGTTTTTTTTGATTTAATCTAGGATTATTATTAAAGGGTTCTACCTACTTTTGATTATTTCCTATAGCAAAGAACTTAGTCTTACAACTTAAACGATTATAATACCAATACTCGTTAAGTAAGTTCGCATAGTTTTATCTATAATACTACTCCATTCAGAAGGATGGTTAATCTTTGAGAGTTCAATATCAGCATTCTTTTCAAGTAGATACTTTACCACCTCAATATGTCCTCTATTTGGATTACATCGTACTGCAAATGCCAAAGCCTCTTCATTCTTAGCATGAATATCGGCACCATTAGCAACAAGTAATTCAACCACAGCTAATTGACCGTGATAAGCAGCTTCACGCATTGCTTCGTCATGATTTGCACGAATGTTTAAATGTAATTCGAGTAGTAAATTAATAGTTTCTATATCTCCGTTCTTTGACGCAGTAATTAAAACTTTACCTTTTTCGTCAGTTGTCATTGCAAGTAATTGCTCCATTGTTGGCATAATAATTATTTTTAAAAGTTGTTTAAAATATGTTGTTTATAAATTCATTAATTTCCATATCTCTAATAATTCTCCATTTAGAAGGATGGCTATTCCTTGAAAGTTCTATGTTAGTGCCATTTTCAAGTAAATAATTTAATACCTCCAAATGCCCATTATTTGTATGGCAAGATACGGCAAAAGCCAAAGCCTGTTCATTATTAATATGAATATCTGCACCATTAGCAACAAGTAATTCAACAACAGCCAATTGACCGTGATAGGCAGCTGCCAAAAATGCTTTATTAAGGTAGGAACGAGTGTTTACACCACGTTCAATGAGCAATTGGACTATTTCCAAATTACCATCTTTCGAAGCCGACACCAAAGCATTTCTCTTAACTGTTTTATTTAAGTTATTAGTATTTAGTATTTCACTCACAGCCTCAACTTCACCTCTAACAACAAATTCATGAAACACTTTTTTATAAAGTAAAGAAATATCAACGTCGTTATCGAGAAGTAAATTTATTATTTTAATTCCATCATCTTCAGTGTTTAGTGTTTCAGAATCGAATTCAGGTAAATGCAAATTGAATTTTTGGTTCAATAGTTTTGTAATAGTTATTGAACTATATTTATTAAGGACTGACATTAAGGCTTTTCGTCCATTTTTCTTAATATTTGCACCCTTTTCAATGGCTGCTTTTACTCCGAAAAATAATAAATTATTGGTTCTAGTTGATAAATCCAATAATTCATCAGGTTTGCCCTCAAGCTGATGAAGCACTTCCTCTTCTGTCGGTCCAATTAAAAAATGGTTAATTCCCATATATTCTTGTTCTATTAATGGCATAAATTTATTTTTTTAATTTTTATAATCAATATCAATGCTCAAACATTTCCATCCTTACTTGCATCAAAAGCTTTTCCATTTTAATTACAGGTTTTGAAGCTCCTGGCACGTGATGCGTTATTGTTCCGCTACTTTCATTCAAAGCTTTAAAAACCTTTGGGTTTTGCAATACTTTTTGTTTAATAGCTTCCTTTATCAAAGCTTCATGTTCTTTGCTCCCGTAAGTATAATTTTTACCAGCCAATTCAAAAGAGTTGATTTTCTTTCCTGCTCCATAATTTTTAGCTGCCATACCTCCTAGCGAGAAAACATGTAAACGCATATCGCCTTTGCACTTTAATCCTTGCCAAAACCCTTCTACCGAACCACAATAATATATTTCTCCATTTATATTAATGCTGAAAGGAGTACTTGCAAAATTTGAAAGTATACGTTCTTCGGGTTTACTGCTGCCTGAGTATATATTCATAATGCAATATTTGCTTTAAAATTGACAAATGTTGTTCTTAACAATTAAACTGCAAATATAAAACACTATTCATTGCCATGTTTTATAAAAAGAACTCTTTTATTGATTAAAATACAAATTATTATCTTAAGATTATAAAACACAAAAATTCCCACAAAGCCCTCAAACCACTTTTATTCAAAGTGTTCAATTCTTTATGGGAAAACATCTAATTGCTGGGAAATATCTTAATTCCGAATGCAGTGTTATTAAATTGTAAATCAGACAATTAAAGGGGTACACTCACGTGCATTTTCCGGCTAAGAACTTGGGACGGTCAAAAGTAGAAATAATTAATTAGAAATGCAATAGAATGTGAAAAATAAATGAAAGAAAATTGTTTGGTTTACTATAAAGAACGGCATTTTTAAAGTCTTTAAAAATATTTTTCTTTAAACTATTGTTTTTCGTAAAAAAGCAATTATCTTTGCATTGTAAGTCTGCTATGCATGAACGTCGACTCCATGTCGTTGCCCATTTTGGGGCTTAGTGCACGTGCGGGCTTTTTTTATTTCCAGCCGTCAGTAGATTTTTTGGACTATAATAATTCCGGAATCCAACATATTTTTCAGTATCATCCAAATCAATCACCAACGAAACTTTTTCTTTTATATAATCATAATAACGTGTTTCTCCTTTTTCAAATATTCGTTGTATAGTCCAACAAAAATAATCTGCAACATTCAATAAGGGCTCCTGTGTTGGATATTCAATATTAAAAACGACATTGGTAGTTATTAAATTTGTTTGATGATTTTTAGCAAAACGATCTTTTGCTTTAGCCAATGCAAATTCAAGATTTGTGTTTTTCGTGCTTTTTCCTCTTCCCGAAATATGTAATACCAACTTCTCCTCTTTCTGTGTAAGTTTATTTTTCAGTATATGCGACAATAAATCAGCATAATACAACTGCTCTTTCCCCTGATATTTTGCTTCAAACTTCTCAATTGATTTAGTTGAAACAACTGCCTCAAAACTACAATCTATTGTTTTAAGTAAATCAAAAAACATTTTTCGCACTTCTGGCAAATCGTCAGTAGCATGTAGATAGTATCCTGATCCGGCTTTTTTCTTATCTATGCTTGGTACTTTAAAGTATGGGTCACTTGAGATTTGGTTTTGCAAATCAACTATCTTTTCCCGAACAGGTTCTAATTTTTCCTTAAACTTAACCATGCCGATAATAAAACAATTGGATACACCATTTGATCCAATAACACACACTTTTCCCTTACCATAAACAGTAGTATTTCCGGCTTCATCCAAAAAACGATGGGTTGCTATTTTATTCTTTTTTTCTATCATCTGTATTTAATACCGTTGAACTTATCCTTTTAATCAACACAAAAAAATCCCACAAAGCCATCCAACCCTTTTGTTCAAAGCGTTCAATCCTTTATGGGAAAACATCTAATTGCTGGGAAATATCTTAATTCCGAATGCAGTGTTATTAAAATGTAAATCAGACAATTAAAGTGATACACTCACGTGCATTTTCCGGCTAAGAACTTGGCAGGCTCAAAAGTAGAAATAATTAATTAGAAATGCAATAGAATGTGAAAAATAAATGAAAGAAAATCAGGGGATATGGAAGTTGCATGGCATGCATTAGAACTATAAGCACAATCTGAAAAACACAGCATATTTCTAATATTTTATAATAATATTGCATTTACAGCAGAAAACTATTTGAAATATTGAAAAATAATTGTATATTTGCATTGCAAAGCAATTTTTATAATCCACAACCTGCACTTGCCGGGGTTACCAGTATTGGTACGGGATATAAAAGATTGCTTTTTTGTTTTTTAAATATACCCATCTTTTCGGAACTCACCAGCATTTATTTTTTCAAATCTATTTTTGGAACTGTATAAATTCGATTTTGGGTTTTCAAAATCGTATAGATCGACAATAAACGTGTATTTCTCTTTCAGTGCTAAATAATATCGTTCATCATTGGTTAGAATATAACGCTGTAATGCCCATAAAAGGTAATCCACCACACTCATTTCGGGTGTTTTGCTCGATGGAATAGTGCGACAATCATATTTGATGTTCAATTTTACGGTTCTGCGGTCGTTATCTTTTGCAATAGCTCTTTCAATAGCAGTTTTCAATTTTTCAGACGAGCTACCAGTTCGCCCCGATAGGAATATCTGATAGAAACAGTTTTCATCGTTTAATCTATCCTTCAGTAAATGATATATCATGTCGAAATAGAATTCGCTTTCGTTTGAATTATGTTTCTTTTCGAATGTTGAAAGCCTTTTTCGTCCAATAACGGTATAAAAATCAAAACCATTTTGGCTTCGTAATTCTTCGGTAAATTTAGAACGAATTTCTAACTGATCGTTACGTGCGTGAAGATACCAACCTTGAGGGTCAGAAACACACTTTAGTGAATTGTATAATGGATCTGAAATAATTTCATTTTGAAAATTCAATACAAAATTACGTAAGTTTTTTTTATCGTCAACACATATCAAACCAAGCAATAACAATGGTTGAAAACCCTCCTTTCCTACAAGTAGCTTTTTACCTCCGGCATAAAAGGCAGCATCTCCGCTTTCATCAATAAATAGATATTTCTTATTAAGTTTAGACATCTTCATTTGTTTTTAATCTATACAAAAAAATCCCCTCCAACCCTTTTATTCAAAGTGTTCAATTCTTTATGGGAAAATCGTTTGATATGGGTAGTGAGGGTCTCACTCCGAGTGAGGCCCTCACTTGCTAAGTATGCAGTGTTATTAAAATGATAATCAAACAATTAAAGTGGTACACTCACGTGCATTTTCCGGCTAAGAACTTGGCAAGTTCAAAAGCAGAAATAATTAGTTAGAAATGCAATAGAATGTGAAAAATTATCCTGTTCATGCTTCCCCCTCCACAATCTTCACTTCCTCTTCCGTCAATTCATACAGCGCGTACACCATTCTATCAATTTCCTTTTCGGTGGAGTCAATTTGGTTTTTAATTTCGAGGGCTTTTGCTTTTTCCGTGTTGAAATAATCTTCCCATTCGGCTTCCTGAGCGAGGGTGAGTTTTATTTTTTTCTTGCCAAGTTCGGCAATAAACTCTTTGTAGCTAAGCAAGTACCAGTTTTGAAGTTTACCCGGCAAGTCTTCCAACTCAAACTTACGCTGAAGCATACGTTGGAATTTGCCAGTCAATAAATCTAAATCATTATATTGACTTGTTATTGAGTTTGATAATATCTTGAATTTGTTATCATTATCTAAAGGAACTTTACAAGGAAAAGATTCAATATATTCTCCTGAAAATTGGGCGAAAGCTTTATTCTCTCCTAATGTTTTTGCCTTGTGATAGTAATTAAATAACTTTGAATTGAGCTGTGCAAGAATGGCGTAAATATGATTTTCTTCATTCGGCATTATCAAATATAAATTTTTCAAAGCCATTGAACTGGTTAAATCAATATCTGCAATAATGTACGAACCAGTTCTTCTCATAAGGATTTTACTCCTATTATAATATGATTCATTTGCATTACTTTTCATCTCTTTCTTTATAAAATTGACAAATGACCCGCTGTAGTTTGTGTGGTATTTATTTACATCTTTGCCCAATAAGATTGGCTTGTAGTTTTCATCTATCTTTATATTCGAAATCCATTTTTGGTTGTCTTTTGTTTCTAAACCTCTATAAACAACAGCACATTCCTTAATTCTTTTGTTTAAATCCATCTTTTCAATAATACTATCTGAGCTTTCTAAAAATGGATTGTAACCACTTTTATATTTCTCTGAGTCAAACTCTTCAATGACAAATTTATCGGTTATTATTTCATTAGTAAGCTTGATTTTAGTAGTTTTTCGGATTTTATTTTCTAATAAAAGGATAACAGTCTCCACTATTTCTTGAAAAACTGAATTTTTCAAATATACAATTTCATTCACTTGTAGTGAATATACAAAAGACCTCATATTCGAAAAATACTTATTTTGCAACCATGAATTTGGTATGATATATCCTAAATAACCATTTGATTTTAGAATCTTTGTTCCAAGTTCAGTAAATAATGCGTAAGTATTTGGATTATATTCCGCACAAATATAATTTTTCATAACGAAATCAACAGTAGCTTTACCAACTAAAGATTGAATATAAACCACATACGGCGGATTCCCAATTACCACATCAAAACCACCTTTCAGTTTTTCATACTTGGGGTTAGGTGCAGAAACAGCATCTAATTTATCGGCATATTCGGCTAGTTGTTTGGTTATTTCCAAAGCTTCTTTCGATAAGGCAATCCCTTGTTCGGCTTTTAGCTGAGCTTCTGCCGATTTTTCTTTTATCAGTTTCAGGTAATTTGGCGTTTCATCTTTTTCGATGGTTATTGATTCAAGCTGTTTCTGTTCGCGTCCAAATACCTGTGGGAATTCTTTGTGCCAGTCGAATGCTTTTTCGCCCGCCACAGCAGGGTCGTCAATCAGCGAATTACCACATTTAATATTATTATTCAGCGAACTAAGTTTGCGGTGAGGCTTGGCAGTGCGCAGCCAAAGCGATAGTTTGGCAATTTCCACACTTTCTTCGTTGATATCCACTCCAAACAGGTTGTTTTCCAAAATGGTGTTTTCGATATTGGATAAACCCATCGTATAATGGTCTTTCGAACCCGCAATTTTATCCTGCTGATTGTCAACCCATTTGTGTTCGGCAATTAAAAAATCGAGCGCGGTATTCAGGAATGCACCGCTTCCACATGCAGGATCCACAATGGTGATTTGCAAAAGCCATTCACGGTAGGCAGTAAATTTATCGTACAATGCTTGTTTTTCTTTCTTCTGCAATGGGGCATGCTTATGCAATGGGGCATGCCCCATTGATAAAGCCAACTCCGTTTTCTTTTCTTCGCACAGCCGTCCAACTGTGTTTTCAACAATGTATTGGGTGATATAGCGGGGTGTATAAAAAACACCATCCTGTTTGCGTTTCGAGACCCCTCCCGACCTCCCCGAAGGAGAGGAGAATGTACCAGATGTAATTTCATTGGCTACCTGTTCTATTTCGTTCAGGCTGTTTTCAAAAATATGCCCCAGAATATTTACATCTACATCCGTATCGTAGTCATAAACAGCTAACTTCAACACATTTTCAGATAATATGGCATCATCAACCTTAATTTGATTCAGCAATTCATCATTGGCAAATAAACCACCATTATAGGCATAAATTTCTGTATTCGCATCTTTATAGCCCACATCCAATAGTTTGAAATATTTCACAAACCGACTATACAAACTCTGATAATCGTTCATGGGGTCGGCATTGAACTTTTTCCACTTTTCAATAGTAGCTATAACCGAATTGGCAGGAAGTAGCTGTTTGTCTTCGGCAAAAAACAGGAACAGAAAGCGATCTAATAATTTTTGTGTCTTCTTAAACAGCAGTAGTTTATCGTGTTCCGGATTCAGCGATACGATATTGTCAAACAGCAAGCGTTTAAAAACCGAATAGTCTTTATAAAGTTTCTTGGTAATTATATCCTCGTTGCTCAACGATTGATTTTTAATTTCTTGAGGCAGATTCTTTGCCATACTTTCGTAAGACAAGCACAACCATAGCCGGCGAAATTCGTCGAAAGTCAAATTGAATAAGTCGAACTCAATGAAATCAACAGCATTGTCGATATAAAACCGCAGCCGTTCAAAGTTGGAAGTAATAACGTAATGGCAGTTCTTATGATTGTTTTTGTAGCCGAAAGCCTGTGCCTCCACTTTCTTTAAATCCTGTGTTTTGTGGTCTTTCAGTTCAATAACCGCTGTGATTTGGTTATTGATACTGATTGCAGCATCGGCACTTTTGGCATCAGTTTCGTTTTTCTTTTCCCTGATAAGGTTAAAGTTCGGGTGTGGTTGAGCGGTATAACCCAGTATATCAACAAATAATGCTCTGACAAATTCACCCTGATATTGTTCCTCACTTACCTCCAGTATATTTGCCTGAATGGCAGGATTGCCAAAATAATCAACGAATTTATTATAAACCGGAACTAAGTCGGTGGTTATTCCTGCTAA
>CAMDNO010000008.1 GCA_945902955.1 Porphyromonas cangingivalis | reverse complement strand
GTCAGATAAACGTTTTTAAATGGCATTTCGCCTTTATATTCATATCCGGCAATAATCATACGTGCCACCCAAAAGAACAAAATATCTGGTCCAGTTACTAAATCGTTGGTAGGATAATAATAATTTATTTCTTCGTTTTCAGGATTATTAATGCCATCGAAAACAGAAATTGGCCACAACCACGACGAAAACCAAGTATCCAAACAATCCTCATCCTGACGCAAATCGTCAATTGATAGCGGATAATTAACCATTCCAAGTGCTTTTTGGTATGCTTCTTCTTTCGAAAGCGCAATTACCAAACCACCTTGAGGAAGGAAATACGCCGGAATGCGATGTCCCCACCACAATTGACGCGATATACACCAATCCTTCACATTCTCCATCCAGTGACGATAGGTGTTTTTAAATTTGGCCGGATAAAGCTGAATATCATTACTCATTACCGCTTTCAAAGCCGGTTTTGCCAATTCTTCCATTTTCAAAAACCATTGCATCGAAAGTTTTGGTTCGATTACCACATCGGTACGTTCCGAAAAACCAACTTTATTGGTATAAGGCTCTGTTTTTTCGAGTAATCCGGCTGCCTCTAAGTCTTTCTCTATTTGTTTGCGAACATCAAATCTATCAAGTCCGGCATATTGCGCACCATGTTCGTTGAGTGTTCCGTTAGCGTTAAAAATATCAATAGATTGCAAATTGTATTTTTCGCCTAACATATAATCGTTCACATCATGCGCCGGAGTAACCTTCAGGCAACCCGTACCAAATTCCATGTCTACATATTCATCTTCTATAATTGAGATTTCGCGATTAATAAGCGGCACAAAACATGTACGACCCTTCAGATGAGCTGTTTTGGGGTCGTTTGGATTAATACAAATTGCAGTATCACCCATTATCGTTTCGGGGCGCGTGGTAGCAACAACAAGATATTCATCCTCTTGTTCCCCTTTAGGGGTTAGGGGTTTCAATTTGTATTTTAAATAAAATAGTTTACCAGTAATTTCTTTGTGAATCACTTCTTCGTCGCTTAATGCTGTAAGTGCTTTCGGATCCCAGTTTACCATGCGCACACCTCTGTAAATCAAGCCTTTGTTATATAAATCAACAAATACTTTTAATACACTTTCGGAGCGTGGTTCATCCATTGTAAAAGCCGTACGATCCCAGTCGCATGAGGCGCCGAGCTTTTTAAGCTGTTCCAGAATAATACCACCATGTTTGTGAGTCCACTCCCAAGCATGCTCAAGAAATTCGTCGCGCGTTAAGTCAGTTTTTTTGATGCCTTCAGCAGCCAGTTTATTCACCACCTTGGCTTCGGTAGCAATGGAGGCATGGTCCGTTCCCGGAACCCAGCAAGCATTTTTGCCCTGCATACGTGCACGGCGAACCAACACATCCTGAATAGTATTGTTGAGCATGTGGCCCATGTGAAGCACACCCGTAACGTTTGGTGGCGGAATAACAATTGTATATGGTTCGCGACCGTCGGGTTTTGAACTAAAAAAACCATTATCTAACCAGTACTGATACCATTTTCCCTCAATGTCCGTAGGGTTGTACTTACTTGCAAGTTCCATTTGTTTATATTATTTAAACTCTCTAACATCCTGCCTCCTAACCACCTGAAGGGGGAATAAGACAGAAATAGTGAGAGGCATGTTACATTTTATTAGTATAATTCAGCTAAGAATATAACTAAAAGTTTATATTTCAAAACTTTACGTAGAATACTTTAGCTAAATTTAAAGAACGCAAAGATAAAAAAAATAAAGGGTATTCTAAAACCATTTTTTTAGCTACTTTTGCAATATAGTTATAATAAAGAATAATTTCAATGGTACTAAAAAATTGGATAGTTGTATATTGTTGTTTAACATTAATGAACACAAATATTCAGGCTCAAATTGTTGACAAAAAAATGTCGACAGGTTTTAAATCTGCCGCTTCGCGAAATGTAGATGTCCTTATTATTCATTCGGTATTTAATAATTCGGGAGGTGAAATATACAATATTGACTTAATAATCAAGCAATTTGCACGTTATGGTGTTAGCGCCCACTATTTAATTGCACGAGATGGAACAGTCTACAACTTAGTAGACGAAAAAAATGTAGCCTATCATGCCGGAAAAAGCAGTTTGCCCGATGGTCGAATAGGCGTAAATAGCTGTTCGTTGGGAATAGAAATGGTGTGCTCGTTTACAGAACCAATAACAGACATTCAAATGGAATCGCTCGTTAAATTGACAAAAGACATTCAGTCGCGCTATAAAATAAAGTACATTTTGCGACATTCCGATATTGCACCAGGAAGAAAAACTGATCCTTGGAATTTTGAATGGGAAAAATATGAAGGGCTTATAAAAACAGAAATTTAAGTCATTATCATGGAATATACCTACAAAACAATACAAGCTTCGAGCACAGGTATTTACAAAGAAAAAGGCAGTAAATTTCTATCATTTGCTTTTCCTATCAACTCAGTAGACCAAGCCAAAGATATTATTCAACAATATAAAAAAGAGTATTTTGATGCTCGTCATGTTTGTTATGCTTATATACTTGGTAGCGAACGTGATACATTTAGGGCAAATGACGATGGAGAGCCTTCGGGGACAGCAGGAAAGCCCATTTTAGGACAATTAAATTCGCATCAATTAACGGATATACTGCTAATTGTAGTACGCTATTTTGGAGGTGTTTTGCTTGGGACAAGTGGACTTACAACTGCCTACAAAGAAGCAGCTAACGATGCGATAATCAATGCAGAGTTAATTGAAAAAACAGTCAAAGCGAATATTACTATTCGCTTTGACTATTTGATGCTCAATGATATAATGAATTTGAGTAAGCAATTAAATGCATCTATTTTGGAGCAAGAATTTGATAATGAATGTCGGGTAAAAATGGCTATAAATAAAGCCGATGAAGAAATTGCAAAGGCAAAACTTCAACAGTTATCAATCCATTCCACCATCCATGTTCATATCGGATGAAGCTTTTTTCTGCGCCTGCTTTGGTTTCATATTTCCAAAATTATAAGTGGCTGTCAACCCGATCATTCTACCCATAAAGTACGTTTGTGAATTCTGATAAAAACCATCTCCAGAGGTTATGGTAGTTCTCTTTCGTGTATTTAGCACATCGCGAACCATGAGGTTGAGACTTAAATTCTTGTTCATCAAAGTTTGACGTAAACCCAAATCGACGGCATAACTTGCCGATTCTTTACCTTGAGCAATAAGACGAGGAGCCGAGTAATCACCTGTTACCTGCAAAAAGGTATTTTTACCAAGAATTACATTTGCCATAGATCGTACATTCCAGCTAAACAATTCCTTTTCAGGGACTTTCGTAATTAATGTTGGATCGTAAATACTCGCATATTCACTTCCATTTAATTTATTGTAATACAAATTAAGCGTTGAAGTAAGATTAAGGATTTTGAATAAACGATTTTTGCCAAC
Organism: Porphyromonas cangingivalis; assembly: GCA_945902955.1. Classification (GTDB taxonomy): domain Bacteria; phylum Bacteroidota; class Bacteroidia; order Bacteroidales; family Paludibacteraceae; genus Paludibacter. Next base: position 57,993 of record CAMDNO010000008.1, on the reverse strand, counting down.
AAACTCAACTCCTAAATTAGAAGATTTAGCCAAATTTATAGTCGTATTTTCCATTGTATCTTTATTCAAAAACTGAACACCCTGCATCACATCATCGGTATAACGATAATATACCGACGAAGATAAAGTATGATTGTCCCACGATTTTATATGATTTAACTCAAAAGCCGAAGAAAGTTCAGGTAACAAATTAGGATTACCATAACTAACATTCGAGGCATCGGAATAATTTCTGAACGGATTAATTTCGCGCCCATGTGGACGTTGAATGCGTCGCGTAACATTCAATTGCAACTCGTTTTTATTTGGTAATGAGTAGGATACAAAAGCACTTGGGAAAAAATTTAATTTTGTGTACATATCACCTTCAATGGTAACTAAAACGTCATTCACTTTATATTTATTTACCCAATCGCGCATAAAATACTCGGCACGAACACCACCTTGATAAGTAAATTTACCATATTTACTACCATAAGTAACATACCCTGCATAGTTCGATTCAGCTTGGTCAAAATTATTATAATACTTTGTAATTTCCATTTTCAATAAATTGTCGTAAGCTGAAGCAGGGCTAAAACGAGTTTCATTCATTGCATTTATACCTAATTCGAGTTTTTGGTTAGCCGAAAACATTTTGGTATAATCTAACTTAAACTCTAATTCGATATTATTGCCTTCGTAAATTTGTGTAAAGTTCAAATTATCAATGGCATTTTCTGTTTGCACAATTGTGTCGATACCAGTTCGAGCATGAGGAGAATAAGTTAAACTGGACATTAAATTAGATCCTAACTTATCAATATCAAATCTGTAATCGAATGTAATACTTGAACTTGGTCGAGTTCCTGAACCTGTATTTACACGAGAAAAATCTCTAATAGCTGTTGGTTGCATTTTATTATCAACATAATTAAAAGTTTGATAATCAATAGTTGAACTTGAATAACCTGATCCTAACATGCCAAATCCCGATAAACTTATTGTATGCTTATCATTGATATGATAATCGACTCCTGCACGCCCAAAAAGCCCGCTGTAACCCCTTCCCATATCCGAAATTTGATGTAACAAACTTGTTGTGTCGGCACCATTTAGTCCATACCGATCGAAATAGCCACCACCTTTAAAATCCATAGCTCTGTAACCTAAATTAATATAAGCATCAACTTTGCTGCTACTGTAGTTTACATTTAACCCCAATGTGCCCGTAGGTTTTGCTTTATCAACATACATAGCACCAGCCGAAACGCTACCATAATAGCCAGCTTTCCGCTTTTTATTTAAAACAATATTTATAATACCTGATGTACCTTCGGCTTTAAATTTAGCGGAAGGGTTAGTCAGAACCTCCACTTTTTCAATACTTTCGGCAGGCATTTGTTGCAATACCTGTGCGCGATTATCAGCAGTAAGTCCCGATGGTTTACCATTAATCCATACTTCTACGCTACTATTATTGCGAAGCGACACATTGCCTTCGCCATCAACATCAACCGAAGGTATATTTTGTAACACATCTGAAGCAGACCCACCAGCTGAAGCAATGTTTTTATCCACCGTAAACACTTTTTTGTCTAATTCGAACGACATTTGCGAACCTTGCCCCACAACCTCTACTTCCGAAAGCGTTTTACTATCTTCGAATAGTTTAATCACACCCATATCCAACTCATTATCAGACACATTAAGTGGAATATTAAGGGTGTTGTATCCTACAAAACTAACACGCAATGTATATTTTCCTTTTGGAACCTGGGGGAGTAAAAAATTTCCTTTTTCGTCGGTTGTAACGCCTGTGGTCGTTGTTTCGGAGTTCGGTTTTATTAATGCCACATTGGCAAAATCAATTGGCACTTGACTTCCGGAGTCGATAATTTTACCTTTAATAGTGTAGAGTGCGAAAATTGGGAGAAAAAAAAGAATAAGAAACAGACTTGAAATTAAACGTTTCATTTAAAATTATTTTTATATTTTGTGAAATGCCTTTGACTATTATTCTGAGCAAAGGTTTAAATTTTTGAGCAAAAAAAAGAGGCAAAAACCATGCCTCTCACTATAACAATTTTAAGTGTTAAAAGTTTGGAAGTAAATATTGACTTCTTGATTGAAGAATTTTACTCACATCATTTACTTCGAGGAAAGTAGTACCAAATCCCTCGCCAAAACTACCACTTAAATAACAAACTGCATCTTCACGCTCGATTAATCCTTTTTTTAATAAATCCTGTAACGCTTGTAAAAAGTATTGTTGTGTGTTGCCTTTACCCTCTTGATAAATAGGAAAAACACCATAAGAAAGCGCTAATAAACGAGTAGATTGTTCGTGATAGCAAATAGCATATATTGGGATTCCACCTCTATAAGCAGCCAAATGGCGAGCAGTTTTTCCACTATAAGTATCTGTAATTATAGCTTTTGTACCTAAATTCATATTCGATTCTACAGCAGCATTACAAAGAAACGAAGTAATGTCATTTTTACTTATTTCGATTGGAATATCATTTTCCGACATTTTTGTTGTTTCAGCCTCGCGAGCAATAGATGCCATTGTTCGAACTGCTTCGACAGGATATTTACCATAAGCAGTTTCGCCGCTAAGCATCAAAGCATCAGTGCGATAATAAATTGCATTTGCAATATCAGTAACTTCAGCTCGCGTAGGACGAGGATTTTTAATCATCGTGTGTAACATTTGAGTAGCTACAATAACTGGCTTTTTAGCCTGAACACATTTGCGTATCAATCGACGTTGAATACCTGGAATTTTTTCTTGTGCCACTTCTATACCCAAATCGCCACGAGCAATCATTACGCCATAGGTGTATTCCAATATCTCGTCGATATTGTCGACCCCTTCTTGATTTTCTATCTTCGAAATTATTTTAATTGAGCTGTTGTGTTCGTCTAAAATATTTTGAATATCAATTAAATCTTGTTTATTTCGCACAAACGAATGCGCAATAAAATCGACTTTATTTTCGATGGCAAAAAGAATATTTGTTCTATCACGCTCTGTGAGTGAAGGTAAATTAATACGTACACCTGGTACATTTACACTTTTTCGACTTCCTAAAGTACCATCATTCAAAGCTTTACAAAGCAAATAATCAATCTCTTTAGCTTCAACCTTGAGGTCAATTTCGCCGTCGTCAAACAAAATATCGTCGCCAACATGTAAGTCGCGCACAAAATGAGGATAATTTACAGCAATACATTTAATATTCGAAACTAAGTCAGGATTTCCTAAAACCTTTATCACATCACCCGCCTTAATTTCTATGGCATCGTTTTCGGCAATGGTTGTACGTACTTCAGGTCCTTTGGTATCCATCAAAATAGCAATGTGCTTACTAACAGCACGTACATTATTGATAATTTTTAGAAAACCTTCGCTTTGAAGATGAGCAGAGTTCATACGAACAACGTTCATACCTTCGATATATAATTCGCGTAGAAAATCTACATCACAACGTTTATCGCTGATAGTAGCTACAATTTTAGTTGATTTTGGCATATTTTTTATACTAATTTCTTACAATAACTCCACTTTGAAGCCAATGTAAAATTTATATGTTTAACAATAATATTTGAAAAATGTTTAACGAAATGATTCGAGTGCTAAGCTATACGAATCGAGCCCAAAACCAACAATACATGCCTTGCAGGCTGCACTAAGAAATGAATGATGCCGAAATTCTTCACGGCTAAAAACATTTGAAATATGGACTTCGATAACGGGTGTTGATATAGCCCGAATGGCATCGGCAATGGCAATGGAAGTATGTGTATAGGCTCCAGCATTGACTATTATTCCATCGAAGCTAAAACCAACTTCATGAATTTTATCAATTAATAATCCCTCTACATTCGATTGATAATATTCTAATTGAAATTCAGGAAATTTCGATTTTAATGTATCGAAATACGCTTCAAAAGTAAGCGATCCGTATACTTTGGGTTCACGTTTTCCCAACAAATTCAGATTTGGACCATTGATTATCAGAATCTTTTTCATACAATATACTTTGATTCGTTAATTTGACTGCAAAGGTAACAAAAATAAAACTAAAGACATAATTTTAGCTCGTTACAACTTAATGAAAAAGCGTCAGAAAAGAACGAGGAACCGGAGTTTCGAACTTCACTTCTTGTAGCGTCATGGGGTGAATAAAAGCCAATATACGGGCATGTAAGCCCATTCTGCCTATTGGTGTTGCAAACGAACCATATTTTTTATCGCCCACAATAGGATGTCCAATGCTTTCCATGTGCACTCTAATTTGGTTCTTTCGCCCTGTTTCGAGTTCCACTTCGAGTAGCGAATACTTATCATTTGCTTTTACGCATCGGTAGTTTGTTATTGCATGCTGACCACCATCATCCGAAGCACTCGAATGAATTTTGAGTGACCTCTCATTTTCGGTAAGCCACGTTACAATTCTATCCGACTCCTTCTCTACCCTACCATCAACCAAAGCCACATATACCCGCTGTGTTACTACTTCGTGCCATCGTTCTTGCATGGCCAATTGAATTTCGCGCGTTTTGGCAAAAACAAGTATGCCTGATGTTTCACGATCGAGACGGTGAACCACAAAAATACGATTTAGAGGAGAACTCCTTTTTACATAATTTTTGAGAATAGAAAAAGCAGTTGTTTCATCGGCATTGCCCGTACTTACAGTGAGTAAACTTTCCTTTTTTTCAACAACTATTAAATATTGATCTTCGAAAATAATTTTCAGTTTGGGGTGATTTAGCTCAATATTGCCGCGTGAGCTATTCACAGTAACTTTATCGCCAACCTGAAGCAGTAAATTGAATTGCGTCGTAATCTTATCGTTCACCATAATTTGACGGTGTGCAAGAAGCGATTTAATGGCATTACGGCTCATACCACCCATTTTGGCTAACAAAAAAGTCATTAATTCGGCTGAATCATTCACTTTCAAGCGCGTTTCTTTTGGTTGTGGCATTTTATTTTGTGTTGGTCTCATTCTATTTTCATTATTTTTAAATTTGTGATACGATTTGACTAAATTTCTTTTTATTTTTTAAATAATACTCCACAAGAATACTCTTCTGAATCATTTCATTGCAATTAGTTTGAGTAGCAAATAGAATATTTTCATTTCTTTTCTCAACAAAATCAGGTTGCATTTTTTTGAAATCCTTTCGAGCCTTTAATATAGCTGCTGCATTTTGGGGTCTTCTTGTTATAAAAAACTGGAATGCAGCTAAATAGTCAAGAAATCTGCGCCATTTCATTACTTTAGAAAGCGATTGTTGTGGGAGGTTTTTATACAACATCAACAGGTTATTTCTAAAATTAAGATAAGTTTTGTGAGGATTTTCAACATTTAGAGTGCCACCACCTACATGATATACAATACTTTGAGGCACACAAACAATGCGATAGCCACGTGCATTAATACGCCAACAAAGATCAATTTCTTCCATGTGAGCAAAAAATGTTTCGTCGAATGCACCCACTTTCCAAAAAATATCTGAACGAAGAACCAAACAAGCACCGGTTGCCCAAAACACATCACAAACAGTATCGTATTGTCCTTTATCTTCTTCGGTTTGGCTTAACACTCTGCCCCTGCAAAATGGAAAGCCTAGATAATCGATAAAACCACCCGAAGCACCAGCATGCTCGAACTTATTTTTGGCTTGATATGCTTTAATTTTTGGCTGGCAAGCAACAACATCTTTGTTTGAATCTAAATATTCAATTAGGGGATTTAGCCAGCCTTCGGTAACTTCAACATCCGAATTGAGTAACACATAATATTCAGCCTTAATTTGTTCTAATGCATTATTGTAACCTCCTGCAAATCCATAATTTTTATCAAGACTAATTGTTTTAATTTGTGGAAAAAACGTACTTAGATAGTTGATAGAATCATCATTAGAAGCATTATCGGCTATAATAATTTCTGAACCATCGTATTTTGTTGATGCAAACAACACGGGCAGAAATTGCTCTAAAAAGCGTTTACCATTCCAATTTAAAATTACAATTGCTACTTTAATCATATTTTAATGCTCCAATGTGATAATGTGAAAATCCAGACATGCGGGATTAACACATTGTTATCAAATGCTCTGAATAAAAATTTAATGTTCATTATTAAATAAAAAAAATCGGTCGATAGCACATCAACCGAGATTTATTATTCGAAAAAAAAATTAATTTAGATTTAATCTTCGTCTTCTTCTTTGTAAATGCCTAAAGATTTACCGTACTGATATTCACCTTCGAGAATTAGTTCAATTTCTTCTTCCGAAATGCTCATTTTATCTTTTTTCGAACATTTAAGAATGAATTTAAACATCTCTTCTTCGTCGATGCTTGCTTCCTCAGCCGAATCTTCGTCTATCAAACCATTTTCTTCGTAAAATTCATACACTACGTCCAAAACATATTCAATTTTAGAATCGTCAATTTTACCTTTAAATGCTTCGGGCAAAAAGTTTACAATAAATTTTACAGCATCGTCTTCATCGTAAACTAATAAATCGTCTTCTTGTGTTTTCATTTTTTGGAGTGTTTAAAAAGTGAATTTTAATAATAGGTTCAAAGATAGCATAAAAATTTTATACAATACAGCCTTTGTCAATGTTTTTGATTTTTTTTACAATTACAATTTATCCAGCTTGTTGGACATTTCAATATCAATTCGTAAAAATACTTATCTTTAATTTTTACCAATTTCAAAGGATTTCTTTCCCCTTTAACCAATGCCCATGGTAAAACACTTTCATCTGGAGCCGGATTATGTATCGGGAATCGCACACGCACAGGATTCTTAAAACATTCATTATCAACACATCCATCTAACAATTCAATCTGTAATTTTCCATAGCATGGCATATTTAAAGAAGCTGCACCAAGAACCACTATACCCTTTCTATAATCATTTTGTGAATTCTGTTCAACTATTTCGAGACAATTTTCAATATCAAAAAATTCGCAACGATCAAAAATAATTTGCTTACCACTTTTAGTTTTTACAATTGTATCGCCATGTTGGCAAGGTTTTGCAACAGACTCTCCGCCAGAATAATATATAACTATCTCAGCCCTTCTATTTAACCCTTTATCTATTTCATTGTCGTTTTCAACAATAGGTCTATCTTCGCCAAAATAAACAACATCGATAATATTTTGATTAAATCCATACCCAATTAATAAGTTTTTTACTTCTTTGGCTCTTTGGTTTGATAAATTTACATTGTAGATGCTATCAGCAGAATTATCCGTGTGTCCAACTATTTCAATTTTAGTAATAGAAAATTTGGTAAGTGAATCTATTTTAAATTTAACATATTCTTTATCAGATGATTTTATAACATATTGATTAACATTAAAATAAATATTAAATGTATGCATTTGTTGTGCCTTCAACTGAACGAAAAGCAACAAATATAAAATCAAAAAAAGTGCTTTTTTAAACTGAAACATAGTATTAAAAATGTATTTATGCTTTACCAAATAAATAGTTAAGCTTAAAATTTACACGAAATCGACGTCAAATATAGTAATTTTGGAATAAAAATACTAATTTTGAGAATTAAAACAAAAAAAAACGGTTTATATCTCTAAAATAAATAAACAAACACATACAAAATGGCTGAAGAATTAGTAGTAAATTCAAATTTAGATAAAAAACAACAGTACGAGATATTGATTCCACAGCTTAGAGCTTTGATACAAGGTGAAGAAGATTTGGTTGCCAACTTAGCCAATTTTTCAGCAGCATTACGACAAACTTTTGATTGGTTTTGGGTCGGATTTTATATTGTAAAAAATGATGAGTTGGTGCTCGGTCCTTTTCAAGGAACAATTGCATGCACACGAATAAAATACGGCAAGGGAGTTTGTGGGTCTGCATGGGCGAATCAAAAAAGCATGTTGATTCCAGATGTAACTGAATTTCCCGAACATATTGCTTGTAGCAGTTTGTCGGTTGCCGAAATAGTTATTCCAATTTTTAATGGCCAGGATAAAGTAATTGCTGTATTGGATGTGGATAGTGATAAATTTGATGTATTAGACGAAACGGATGTTATCTATTTAGAAGAAATTAGTAGATTGATTGCTGAAATTTGGAATTAACAAAAGAACGCCCCGAACATTTGCTCGAGGCGTTTTTACTATAAACTATTGACTATAAACTATAAACTATAAACTATGAACTTAAACTCATTTATATCCATCTTCGTGAACACTTTTCACTGAACGTCCAGAAGGATCATTCATATTTTTGAATGCAGCATCCCACTCCAATGCAATAGGCGTACTGCAAGCAACAGATGGTACCGAAGGCACACAACGTGCTGCCTGATTGGATGGGAAATGTTTTTCGAAAATACTTCTATAGTAATACTCCTCTTTATTCATAGGAGGATTTACAGGAAACCTTTCGTTGACGTGGGCCATTTGCATGTCGCTCACTTGCGAGGAAGTCATTTCGCGCAAAGTATCAATCCAACTGTAACCAACTCCATCAGAAAATTGCTCTTTTTGACGCCAAGCTACACTTTCGGGTAAAATACCTTCGAACGCTTTACGTAAAATATATTTCTCCATTTTTCCATTTCCACACATTTTGTCTTTCGGATTGAGGCGCATAGCCACATCCATAAATTCTTTGTCTAAGAATGGTACACGTCCTTCAACCCCCCATGCAGCCAACGATTTGTTGGCACGAAGACAGTCGTACATGTGCAATTTACTGAGTTTACGAACTGTTTCTTTGTGAAATTCTTCGGCGCTAGGTGCTTTGTGAAAATAAAGATAACCTCCAAAAATCTCATCAGCTCCTTCGCCCGAGAGCACCATTTTTACGCCCATAGATTTGATAACACGTGCCAACAAATACATGGGTGTACTTGCACGAATAGTCGTAACATCGTACGTTTCGATATGGTAAATTACATCGCGAATTGCATCTAACCCTTCTTGCACTGTAAAATTAATTTCGTGATGCACAGTACCAATATGGTCAGCTACTTTACGTGCCGCGGCCAAATCGGGTGAACCTACCAAACCTACCGCAAAGGAGTGTAACTGAGGCCACCAAGCAGCTTCAGTATTTCCGGACTCAACGCGTTTAGAAGCAAACTTTTTGGCAACAGCCGAAATAATAGACGAATCCAAACCTCCAGAAAGTAACACACCATAAGGTACATCAGCCATTAACTGACGTTCTACGGCATCCTCAAGTGCTTGACGCAAAGTATCAACACTTGATTCGTTATCTTTAACAGCATCAAACTCCATCCAGTCGCGCTCATACCATTTGGTAGGTTTTCCATCAGGGCTATAATAATATTGTCCCGGAAGAAATTCCTCAATAATCGTACAGTTTCCTTCTAAAGCTTTGAGCTCTGAACCTACATAATACACACCGTTATCGTCCCAACCTTGATAAAGAGGTATAATTCCAATGTGGTCGCGACCAATCAGAAAAATATCATTCTCGATATCATAAAGTGCAAAAGCAAAAATTCCATTTAAATCTTCTAAAAAATCTGTTCCCTTTTCGCGATACAAAGCTAAAATAACTTCGCAATCGGATTTTGTCAGAAACTCATATTTTCCTTCAAAGCGATCCCTAATTTCTTGATGATTATAAATTTCGCCATTCACAGCTAAAACTAATTTTCCATCTTTGCTAAAAAGCGGCTGTTTACCTGATTCAGGATCGACAATTGAAAGTCGCTCGTGTGCCAAAATGGCTTTATCGTTTGCATAAATGCCCGACCAGTCTGGTCCACGATGACGAATTTTTTTTGACATAGTCAAAATTTGTGGTCGGAGCTCTACTGCCGACTGTTTTATATCAAATGCACATACAATTCCACACATAGTATTTTTTTATAATGATTTATGAATATCTTCAGCTACTTTACGTCCTTGCGCAATGGCACGAACTACTAAACTTGCACCAATAGCAGCATCACCCGCAGCAAAAACTTTAGCTACATTGCTGGCATTTAGTTTATTGGTGGCAATATTACCACGAGCATCTAGCGACAAGCCAAGTTCGGTAACCAAACCTTCGTGTACAGGGTGCACAAAACCAAGCGCAAGAAATACCAAATCAGCTTTAATGGTTTCCAACTTCCCGGTTGGCTTCATATTCCAACGTCCGGTTGCATCTTTTGTCCATTCCACTTCTTCTACAATAACTTCTTCTAATTTACCATCCGAACCTTTGAAAGCAACAGTATTTAAACTCCATTTGCGTTCGCAGCCTTCGAGATGTGAGCTCGATGTTTTGAGAATATTGGGGTAATTTGGCCAAGGCGTATCTGGATTTTTGCCAACAGGAGGTTTAGGTAATATTTCTATTTGGGTAATTTTGGTTGCACCCTGACGATTTGATGTTCCTACACAATCCGAACCTGTATCACCCCCACCAATAACAAGAACATGTTTACCTTTGGCATTGATAATATCGCTTTCGGCAACTTCTTCACCCATAATCAATTGATTTTGCTGACTTAGAAATTCCATTGCATAGTGTATGCCTTTAAGTTCACGACCTTCAGGCGTAATATTGCGTGCATGACCAGCTCCAATAGTTAGGCAAACAGCATCAAACGACTCCATTATTTCTTTTCCAGAAATAGATTTGCCAACTTCACAATTATTGCGAAATACAATACCTTCTGCCTCAAGTTGCTCCAAACGACGATCGATAACCGTTTTGTTTAACTTAAAGTTTGGAATACCGTAACGCAACAATCCACCAGGTTTACTGTCCTTTTCAAAAACAGTAACCGTATGTCCTTTGCGATTTAATTGTTGTGCAGCCGCCAAACCAGCAGGTCCCGAGCCAATTACAGCAATTGTTTTTCCCGTACGAGTTTTTGGCGGACGTGGTTTAATAAAACCTTCAACAAAACCCACTTCCGAAATGGAAGCCTCATTTTCGCGAATGGTAACCGGTGCATCGTGTAAATTAAGCACACACGATTTTTCGCATGGTGCAGGACAAATACGACCAGTAAAATCGGGGAAGTTATTGGTTTCGTGCATATTATCAATAGCCTCTTTCCATTTTCCTTTGTACAAAAGGTCTTGCCACTCAGGCATTTTATTGCCAAGTGGACAACCCCACTGACAAAAAGGAATACCACAATCCATACATCGCGAAGCCTGCAATTTGCGGTCTTCGCGGTTCAAAGTCTGTTCTACCTCACCAAAATCGTGTATACGATCTTGCACCGGACGGTATCCGGCATCCTTACGAGGTATTGTTATAAATGCTTTAGGATTTCCCATATTATGTAAGAGAACCCCCAACCCCTAAAGGGGAGTATTAGGTTCGTATTTTTTAGTTTGTTAATATTAAAAATTATTCTTTTAAAACATGAAACCCGATTTTAATAGTCGCGTTCTACTTGTGCAATTTTACGATTTATTTCTTCCATTTTTTGTTCTTGAATCACTTTTTTGTATTCAATAGGAACAACTTTAATAAATTTATCGACATAATCGCGCCAATTATCAAGAATATTTTTCGCCAAAGTGCTACCTGTATATTTATAGTGATTTTCGATCAATGTTTTTACTTCACGATTGTCATGGCTGTCTTCGATAAGCGATAATTCGACCATTTCCATATTACAGAAGAAGTCGAAATTACCAATTTCGTCGAGCACATAAGCCACTCCACCACTCATACCAGCTGCAAAGTTACGACCTGTTTGACCTAATACTACAGTTACACCGCCCGTCATATATTCGCAGCAATGATCACCTGCACCTTCAACAACGGCTTTAGCTCCAGAGTTACGAACGCAAAAACGCTCACCTACAATACCATTTACATACAATTCACCCGATGTTGCACCATACAATATAGTATTACCAGCTATTATATTATCTTCAGGTTTAAAAGTACACTCTTTAGGTGCCTTTACCACAATTTTACCACCCGAAAGTCCTTTTCCAACATAATCGTTTGCTTCGCCTTCGAGCTCGAAAAACATACCTTTGCTCAAGAATGCACCAAAGCTCTGACCTGCAGAACCTTTGAAATAAGCTTTAATCGTTTCGTCGGGCAAACCAACCTGACCATAACGTTTGGCAATTTCACCAGAGAGCATCGCTCCTACTGTACGGTCGGTATTTTTAATTTTGCTATGAATTTCAACAGGCATACACAAGTCTAAGGCAGACATTGATTTAGAAATCAACGTACGATCGAGCACATTTTCTAATTTGTGATCTTGCATTTTGACATTGTGTAAAGCATTGGTATTATTTTCGGGTACATATAAAATACGCGAAATATCCACTTTCTGTATTTTAGAAACCGAACCAATTTGTCGACGTTCAAGTAACTCGGCATGTCCAATAATTTCATTCAAACTACGATAGCCCATTTCGGCTAAATGTTCGCGTACATCTTGCGCCAGGAATTGAAAGAAATTAACGAGATATTCGTGTTTACCAGTAAAATGTTTGCGTAAAACTTCATCTTGAGTAGCTACGCCCACAGGGCAAGTATTTAAGTGGCATTTACGCATCATAACGCAGCCAAGAACCAACAATCCGCTGGTGGCAAATCCAAATTCTTCAGCTCCCAAAAGAGCAGAAACAATAATGTCGCGACCTGTTTTAAGCTGACCATCAGCTTGTAAGCGAATTTGACCACGCAAATTGTTCATTACAAGTGTTTGTTGCGTTTCGGCCAAACCAATTTCGATAGGCATACCCGCATGTTTAATTGAGCTCATGGGGCTTGCACCTGTACCACCTTCGGCACCACTAATTAAAATTAAATCGGCTTTTGCTTTAGCAACACCCGCAGCAATTGTTCCAACACCTGTTTCCGAAACTAATTTTACACTTACAGTAGCCGTAGGATTGATATTTTTTAAATCGTAAATAAGCTGAGCTAAATCTTCGATAGAATAAATATCGTGATGTGGTGGAGGCGAAATTAACGAAATACCCGGAATAGAGTGTCGCGTTTTAGCAATAATTTTATCCACTTTATGCCCAGGAAGCTGTCCACCTTCACCAGGTTTTGCTCCTTGAGCTATTTTAATTTGAAGTTCATCGGCATTCACAAGATATTCAGCTGTTACACCAAAGCGTCCTGAAGCAACTTGTTTGATAGCCGAACGTGCACTCAAACCATCTTCGCGCTTTTTATAACGTTCAGGATCTTCGCCACCTTCACCCGTATTACTTCGTCCACCAATAATATTCATTGCAAAAGCCATTGCTTCGTGTGCCTCACGACTAATTGAACCATACGACATTGCGCCTGTAACGAAACGTTTCATGATATTTTCGGCTGGCTCCACATCGTCGATACTAATTGGATTACGTTTAAAATCCATTAAGTCGCGAATAAAAATAGGATCTTCTTTGTCATCAACAGCCGCTACGTATTCTTTATATTTTTTGTAACTACCTGTTTTTGTAGCAATTTGTAATCGAGCTATCGTTTCAGGATTCCAAGCATGGTCTTCGCCATTACGGCGATATGCATAGCGACCTAAATTTTCTAGCGTCGATAAATCCTCACCTTCGGCAGGGTGAAAAGCTTGATTGAATGAGTCTAACACTTCATTTGTCAAATCGTCCATATCGATTCCTTCTATCGACGAAGCTATACTTTTAAAATATTTTGATAATAATTTTGATGAAACACCTATAGCTTCGAAAATGTGAGCACCACGATAACTACGCAGCGTAGAATTCCCCATTTTTGAGAGTACTTTCAACAAACCTTTGTTTACAGCTTTGATATAATGTTTCATAGCTGTATCGAAATCCATGCTAATTTCGCCTGATTTAATTTTGTCGTTGATAATAGCAAAAACCATATATGGATTTACTACATTGGCACCAAAACCGAACAAAAGAGCAAAATGCATCACTTCGCGCGGTTCAGCCGATTCTACTACGATATCAATTTGCATGCGTTTGCGTTTTTCTAACAAATACAAATGCACAGCCGAAACAGCTAATAACGAAGGGATTGGAGCTTTATCAACACAAACGCCACGATCGGATAGAACTATATAATTATGTCCTTTATCAACAGCTTTTTCAACCGACACACACAACTCTTCGATGGCTTTTTCCAATCCTTCGCGTCCGGTTTTCGGATCAAAAAGCATTGGTAATGAAATGGTTGAGAATCCTTTGTATTTGAGATTCATCAAAATATCAAATTGAGGATTGGTAAGAATTGGACTTTTCAATTTTACCATTTTACAAATTTCGTTTGCTGGCTCCAACAAGTTTTGGTTAATAGAACCAATAAAACCCGTTAACGACATAACTAATTCTTCGCGAATAGGGTCGATTGCAGGATTGGTAACCTGAGCAAATTGCTGACGAAAATAGTTAAATAAACGTTGTGGTTTATCAGAGAAAACCGATAAATTAACATCATTTCCCATCGACGAAGTAGGTTCATAACCATCATTTGCCATAGGGATAATAATTCGCTCCATATCTTCTTTCGAATAGCCAAAAGCGTGCAAAAGAGTTTGATAATCCGCCAAATCAGTCTTAACACTACGTCCCGACGAAATATCCTCAATATTGATACAGTTCTGATTCAACCATTCGCGATAAGGAAATGCCTTTGCAAGACCTTCTTTCAACTCGGTGTCGTAAAATATTTGACCAGTTTCAGTATCCACCATCAACATTTTACCAGCTTTCAGTCGTCCGTTTTCTTTAATACGTTCGGGAGCAAATTCGATTGTTCCAGTTTCGGAAGCTACTACCATTAAATTATCGTGTGTGATAAGATAACGAGCCGGACGCAAACCATTTCGGTCGAGCATTCCACCGGCATAACGACCATCGCTGAATAGCAAAGTTGCAGGACCATCCCAAGGCTCCATAAAGGTGCTGTGATATTCGTAAAAGGCACGCAAATTATCCGAAATTGGATTGCGCTTATTATGACTTTCGGGAACCAACATAGCCATAGCATGTGGTAAACTTTTGCCCGACATAATGAGAAATTCGAGAACATTATCCAGCGAAGCACTATCGCTCATTTTGGGTTGGCAAATTGGATAAAGTTCTTTGAGGTCGCCAAGCTGCTCAGAATTAAGAACACTTTCGCGACTTTCCATCCATTGACGGTTTCCACGAATAGTGTTAATTTCGCCATTGTGTCCGAGCAAACGGAAAGGTTGAGCCAAATCCCAAGTTGGAAAAGTATTGGTACTAAAACGCGAATGTACAAGTGCAATTCCACTGGTTAATTGTTCGTTTTGCAAATCGGTATAATACTCACGCAATTGCATTGGAGTAAGCATTCCCTTGTAAACCATTTGTTTAGTTGATAAGCTGACAACATAAAACTCACGTGCGCGAGCAATTTCAGTATTCATCAATGCTTTTTCAATCTTCTTACGAACAACATACAATTTAATCTCCAGCTCTTGTTGCGAATTACATCCTGTAACAAAAATCTGAATCACCTTTGGTTCATTAGAAGCTGAAATCTCACCCAAACAATCGGAATTGACAGGCACATCACGAATTTCCAACAAATTCAAATCTTCTTTTTGAATATGCTCTTTGATTAAATTGATACAAAATTCCGATTTCTTTTTGTCTTTGGGTATAAAAACAAGTCCTGTTCCGTATCTACCTTGAGCCGGAACAGGAATACCCTGAAGTAAAATAAATTCGTGTGGAATTTGAAGCAAAATACCTGCACCATCACCAGTTTTGTTATCGGCACTTTCAGCACCACGGTGTTCCATGTTTTCGAGAACTTGTAGACCTTTTTCAACAATTTCGTGCGATTTTTCGCCAAAAAGGTTTAATACAAGTCCTACACCACAAGCATCATGTTCGTTTTGAAATGAATACAGCGAACGCTGCTCATATTCATCTATTTTTAACGGGATTGAAGTCATAATTGAAATATTTTGTAAAGATTTCGAGCTGAAACCATTCGATCAAAAAGTTAGTTCTATTGTAGCGAAATAGTGGGAGAGCTTAATTTTAAGCCTCCCACTAATTAAAGTTTGAAATAATACAACCCTATATAAGAGTGTGTTATCTAATGAAAAGCATTTCGCGATACTTTGGCAACGACCACATTTCGTCGTCTACAATTAATTCCAATTTATCAACATTGTAACGAATTACTTCGAAATATGGAATTACTTTTTCGTGATAAGCTACTGCTTTTTCATATTCGTGTTCTATTTTATTTACCGAACGACGCATGTCAACCATATCATCAACTGCATTTTTGATTGTAGCAACTCGTTCGCCAATTTCAGTAATCAATTGACTATTTAGTTTGCTTAGGCTTTCAGCTTTATCGGCAGCAAATGTTGCTTTAATTTTGAAAACATTATCGAGCAATAAACTTTGGTAGCGAGTGGCAACAGGAATAATATGATTCAAAGTTAAATCGCCCAATACGCGTGCTTCAATCTGAATCCATTTTGTGTAAGTTTCCCATTTCACTTCGTTACGAGCTTCTAATTCTTTTTCCGAAAGTACGTTTAACGATTCGAATAATTTTACCGACGATTCAGTTGTGTTTGCTTTGATAATTTCAGGAACACTTGTTTCGCAATCCAAACCACGTTTAGCTGCTTCAATTTTCCACTCGTCGCTATAACCATTACCATCGAAACGGATAGCTTTCGAAGCTTTAATGTACGATTTAATTACTTCAAAAATAGCTTTTTCTTTTGTTGCGCCGGCAGCCATTTTAGCATCTACATCTGCTTTAAACTCAAATAACTGAGCTGCAACAGCAGTGTTCAAAGTAGTCATAGCCGACGAACAGTTTGCCGATGAACCAACAGCGCGGAACTCAAAACGGTTTCCGGTAAATGCAAAAGGCGAAGTACGGTTACGATCTGTATTATCAAGAAAGACTTCAGGAATGTGTGGTATATCCAATACCATTCTTTTTTTCTCGTCAATTAAAATAGCTTCTTCACTGGTACTATTTTCCAATTTATCGAGAACTGCTGTCAATTGTGTACCCAAGAAAGCTGAAATGATTGCTGGAGGAGCTTCGTTTGCACCCAAACGATGAGCATTTTGAGCAGTCATAATCGAAGCTTTCAATAATGCATTGTGTTTGTGTACAGCCATCAAGGTAGTAGTGATGAATGTAATAAACTGCAAGTTCTCTTCTGCTGTTTTTCCGGGAGAATAAAGAACCACGCCTGTATCAGTTCCAAGCGACCAGTTATTATGTTTACCAGAACCGTTAACGCCAGCGAAAGGTTTTTCGTGCAATAGCACACGGAAACCATGACGACGAGCTACACGTTTCATAATCGACATCATCAATAAGTTTTGATCTACTGCCAAATTACATTCACCATAGATTGGAGCAAGCTCAAACTGATTTGGAGCAACTTCATTGTGGCGAGTTTTAGCAGGAATGCCATATTTATATGCTTCAAATTCAATATCTTTCATAAATGAAGCAACACGAGTAGGAACAGCACCAAAATAATGATCTTCTAACTGTTGATTTTTAGCCGATTCGTGTCCAAGTAATGTACGACCAGTCAACATTAAGTCGGGGCGAGTTACAAATAATCCTTCATCTATAAGGAAATACTCTTGTTCCCAGCCTAAATAAGCATTTACTTTTTTAACTTTTGGATCGAACAACTGACAAACAGCAGTTGCAGCTTTATCAACAGCAGCCAATGCTTTCTTCAGTGGAGCTTTCATATCCAGCGATTCGCCAGTATACGAAAAGAAAATTGTAGGAATAACTAATGTATCGTCAACAACAAAAGCAGGTGAGGTAGGATCCCAAGCAGTGTATCCACGAGCTTCGAATGTACTACGTATACCTCCATTTGGGAAAGAAGAAGCATCTGGTTCTTGTTGTGCTAACAATTTTCCAGAAAAATCTTCGATAATTTCTTCGCCCGGAGCACCTACATAATCAATAAATGAATCGTGTTTTTCGGCTGTACCATCTGTCAAAGGTTGAAACCAGTGTGTATAATGTGTGGCACCTAAATCAGTTGCCCAATTCTTCATACCCGAAGCAATCTGATTGGCCAGAGAAATTTCCAAAGTAGCTCCCTGGTTTGTAACAGCTTTTAGGGCTTTAATGGTATCTTTAGATAAGTATTTAGACATAGCAACACTATTAAATACATATTTCCCATAATAATCAGAAGTGTATTTAGCAGGTGCTTCTACACACAAAGCTTTTTTCTTGAAAGCTTCTTCTACAGCTTTAAATCTTAACGTTGACATAATTGTTTGAATTTATTTAGTTGTTATTTGATAATTTATATATTTTAATTGCTATTGCTTACGGTGTGATTAAAATGCAGTGCAAAATTAATAAAAATGTAAGTTTTTTCCAATTATTTGCTATGCTATAATAGTTAAATAAGCATTAAAATATGATTTTTTAAGTAATTTCACGGTTTTAGCTCCATATTAAAACAAAACAAGGGCAAATTATTTTAATTTAAAACAATGTACTGTTAAATCTTATTGTTTTTTAAAGATTTTAGTCTTGTATTTTTAATATCATTAATACAACAATACAACCAAATGAATGACAAATTGTTCATCTTTTTTAAATTAAACGCACATTTAGAACAGCAATTATGGTAAAAATGCAAAGAATATAAGATTTTTGAAAACTGAATTATAAATACAGAATATAAATAATTTTTAGTCCATTAAAAAAGGCAGACCATTTCATCACGAGATAGTCTGCCTTGAAACAATAAAACTAAAAAACACACGATATAAATCACTCCGACAGTATTAAAATCAAAGTGATTTTTTTACTACTAATTTAATCAAAATTAGTATATGCTGTTTCGCCGTGTTGCGACTCATCCAAGCCTAAAGCTTCATCTTTATCAGATACGCGGACACCCACCAATTTATCTGTAATTTTGAATAAAATAAAAGTTCCAATTCCCGAGTATACAATTGTTGCAATAGTTGCAATTGCTTGAGTACCCAACTGAGCCATATTTCCATAAGCAGCACCACTGTAAGCCGATTGAATAGCTGG
This sequence comes from Porphyromonas cangingivalis, assembly GCA_945902955.1. Classification (GTDB taxonomy): domain Bacteria; phylum Bacteroidota; class Bacteroidia; order Bacteroidales; family Paludibacteraceae; genus Paludibacter. The sequence continues at coordinate 38,941 of CAMDNO010000008.1, read as the reverse complement.
AGTAGCAAGAATTCCAGTGAGAATAGCACCCAAAATACCACCAACACCGTGAACCCCAAACGCATCCAACGAGTCATCGTAACCAAGTCGTGGTTTCACCCAAGCAACCATAAAGAAACATACAAGCGACACGGCTAATCCAATAATTAATGCACCACCTACACCAACAAAGCCGGCGGCAGGCGTAATAGCAACTAGCCCTCCTACAGCACCAGTACTTATACCTACAACAGTCGATTTTTTATCAAATATCCACTCCAAAGCCGCCCAAGTAAGTGCAGCAGCGGCAGCAGCTATATGTGTAACCATAAGTGCATTAGCGGCAAGTCCGTCGGCAGCCAAACCGCTTCCAGCGTTAAATCCAAACCAACCTACCCAAAGCATAGCAGCACCCATTACTACATACGTAATGTTGTGAGGAGGCAATGCATGGTTTTTATAGTCGCGACGTTTGCCCAACATTAAAGCAGTAACAATAGCAGCAATACCCGCATTGATATGAACAACGGTACCTCCAGCAAAATCGAGAGCACCCATTTTGAATAACCAACCATCGCCCGACCATACCCAGTGTGCTACCGGATTGTAAATGATAATAGACCAAAGTACAGAGAACAATAAAAAGCCTTTAAATTTAATACGTTCGGCAAAAGCACCAATAATAAGCGCTGGTGTAATAACCGCAAACATACATTGAAACATTATAAACAAAATATGAGGTATTGTTCCAATAGTTCCACCATCGGCAGTAGGCTGCGAATGCGAAATAAAATACGGGCTTAAATCACTCATGTTAATTCCATTCAAAAAAGCCCAATCAAATCCGCCAAAATAGGGTTTTAGCCATTCAATGGAGCTTGAACCAAAAGCATTACTATAACCAAATACCACCCATTCGATACTTATAACTGCTACAAGTATAAAAACTTGCATAAAAACGCTCAATACATTTTTACGACGAACCAAGCCACCATAAAAAAGCGAAAGGCCTGGAATCGACATAAATAAAACCAATGCAACTGCTACAATCATCCAAGCAGTGTCGCCGGCATCAATAGTTGGCGTTACCACTGTAGCGCTCTGTGCCATAAGTGAACCAAAACTTGCAACCATGGCAAGTAAAAATATAATTTGTTTTTTCATCTAATTTCTTAATTATACATTTTTACATTCTTAATTCCTTTTCTCCGCATTGTATAGCGCTTCAGGACCTGATTCGCCATTGCGAATGCGGTAAGTTTCTGAAATGTCGTATACAAAAATTTTTCCATCACCTTGCTCTCCAGTTTGAGCCGAATTGATAATGGCTTTAACTGTTTTTTCGGTGTTTACGTCCCTTACAACAATGGAAATCATCCGGCGTTGAATGTAACCTGATTTAAATACTTGACCGCGAACAACTTGTTCTTCAGTCGATTTTCCAAGACCTGTAATATCCCAATACGAGAACCAATCGATGTCGACATCATACAATGCTTGTTTTACATCTTCGAATTTTGATTTACGAATAACTGCTTCGATTTTTTTCATTTTAACTAATATTATGTGTTTGTGTGTGTTTTATTGAAATTGAAATAGAAATTGAAATTCAATTAAAAAAATCTGTGTTTTAAATATTTTATTGTTTTGCTTTTTGAATGAAAAGCGTACAAAATATTACTAATGTACGCTTTTCTAAGATTTATTAATTTAATAAGCTTAAATAACTCTTAAAGAATCAATTGTAAGCTTTTTCACCATGTTCGTAATAATCCAAACCGTTTTCTTCTTCTTTGGCTGAAACTCGTAGACCAATAGTCTTTTTAAGAGCATAGAATAAAATAAATCCTAAACCAAGACCCCATGCAGCAACAGCACCTACACCAATTGCTTGAGAAAGAAGCATGCTTGCACCTCCACCATAAAATAAACCACCTTCAGTTGCAAATAATCCTACTGCTAATGTACCGAAAGCACCATTTATACCATGTACAGAAACTGCACCAACCGGATCATCAATTTTCAATACATTATCGAAAAATTCAACTGCAAACACTACTATTACACCTGCAATAAATCCTATCATAACTGCACCTTCAGCACTTACTACATCGCAACCAGCTGTAATAGCAACTAAACCTGCAAGTACACCATTCAAAGTCATACTTAATCCTGGCTTTCCATAACGAATCCATGTTGTTATTAATGTGGCAATTGCACCTGCTGCTGCCGCGCCATTGGTTGTTACAAATATATGTGCAACTAATTCAGGATTGGCAAAACTTACTGTTGAACCCGGATTGAAACCAAACCAACCTAACCAAAGTATAAACACCCCAAGTGCCGCTAAAGTAATACTGTGTCCAGGAATAGCGTTTGTTTTGCCATTTTTGTATTTACCAATACGTGGCCCTAACACCGCTGCTCCAGCTAATGCCAACCAGCCACCAAGTGAGTGTACAACTGTTGAACCAGCAAAATCATGGAATGGAATCTCTAATTGTGATAACCAACCACCTCCCCATATCCAGTGTCCTGAGATAGGATAAATAACCAATGTAATTACGGCACTATAAATTAAGTAAGTAATAAATTTAGTACGTTCGGCCATAGCTCCCGATACGATAGTTGCTGCAGTTGCTGCAAAAACCAATTGGAAGAAGAAAAATGCTTCGTTTGGAATACCTATTGCTGAACCATGATCGGTTGTTGAGAAAAGCTCAAAACTTCCAAAAAATCCACTACCAGTACCAAACATAATTCCATAACCAATAATCCAGAATCCTAATGTTCCAATAGAAAAATCCATTAAGTTTTTGAAAAGAATATTAGTTGTATTTTTTGAGCGGGTTAAACCTGCTTCGACCAATGCAAAACCTGCTTGCATAAAAAACACCAACGAGGCTGCAATGAGAACCCAAAAAGTGTTTAGTCCTGTTGTTAATGCTGCTAAATCCATAATGTATATGTTTATTATTTTAGATTATTCTTTGATATATAATGATTCGGGACCTTTTTCGCCAGTGCGAATACGAACTGATTCGTCAACGGTCGAGATAAAGATTTTTCCGTCGCCTAATTCACCTGTGCGACCGGCTTTTACGATAGCATCGGTTGCTGCGTCAACAAATTTTTCGCGGCATACAAATGATATTACTCTACGTTCGATTAAACGAGTTTCGTAAACGGTAGCACGGAAAATCATATTACCCGTTTTTTCGTTTCCTACTCCGGTTACATCCCAATAAGTGAAGAAGTCGATACCTGCTGCATGAAGTGCTTCAGTTACATCTTCGAATACAGACTTTCTGATAATAGCCTCAATTTTTTTCATTTTAATTATTTTAAATTGTATAAATAAATATCTTTTGATTGAATACTGAGTTTGGGCAAATTTTAATAACCCAAACTCAATATCCAAAAAGTTAATCTATATATTATAATGTAATACCTGCTACAAGGAAGAATTGTTCTGTTTTAGGATTCAAAATAGCACTTGCTTTCAATGGGATAGAGAAAGTATCGGTAATTTTGATTTCTTTTACAGTACTGATACCTACGTTTACAAGAGCAAATTTAGCATCTGGAGTGTGCCATCCGTCGCCCGCTCCAGCGAAAATGCTGAATTTCTCGAATGCATAGCCCAATTCAAAGTATTTGTCACCTCCAGCAGTAGCTGCACCACCTGCTTCATTCAAAATATAATTACCTGAAATCGATAAACCACCAGTTGTATAACCTAAGTTCAATTCTAAACCATGTCCACCAGCTGCTTTGCTAAAATCAAAATAACTTGTGCCTGGATAGTAATAATCCGTAACCCCTAAAGTCAATCCAAAACCAAAAGCATATTTGGCATACAAGTCAGCTTCTAAGAAACCATCAAAACCAGCTGAACCCCATGCACCAATTGAAAAACCGCCCGAAGTAAAATCGAGAGTAGGCTGAATTGAAACTGCCGAAAAAGAAGAACCGCGCCAAACATACTGACTTACTAAATCAGCTGATGCTTTAAACTCCTGTGCTTTTACACTACTTGTGGCTGCTACTAAAGCAACCATTGCTACTGCGAAAAATTTTACTGTTTTCATACTTTAAAAAATTAATTGTAATTAATAAAAAAATTATACTTATACGATTATTTAATTTCTTGTTTTATATCATAATGATTATATATTATATTATTTAATATCATTATGTTTTAAATACTTTGCAAAGATAGACTATTTGACATGTTCAATCCAAATAATTGCACAATTTAATAGCACTTTTTTTATTATATTTTTAAATTGACAATAATATAGCAATTTAAGTATCATATCAAAACAAATTTAATTCAATTTATATAAATTTGAAAGCTGCCATTTTACAGAAGTTACATAAATGTAATAATATTTTTTACGAAAAGACATGAAAAAGCCCTAAAAAATTGATTTTAATCAAATTCTTTAGGGCTTTTTGTATCAAAAATAGCACTTTTACTATTAAATACCTGCTATTTGTTTTATTTGAGCTATAATATCGTTAGCAAAACCTGCGGCCTCATGCATGGTGGCGGCTTCGGAGTAAATACGAATTATTGGTTCGGTATTCGATTTACGCAAATGCACCCAACCCGTAGGGAAATCAATTTTTACACCATCTATATCATTCACTTCATATTGCTGGTGATTTTGTTTTATCACTTTCAATACATTGTCTACATCAATGGCCGGAGTTAACTGAATTTTATTTTTTGATATATAATATTCCGGATACGTTTTGCGTAGCTCCGACACTTTCAGCTTCGACTTTGCCAACATAGTCAAAAACAAGGCAATACCCACTAAAGCATCGCGTCCATAATGACTGGCAGGATAAATAATACCGCCATTACCCTCACCGCCAATAATGGCATTGGTGGCTTTCATGGCAGTAACTACATTTACTTCGCCAACGGCTGCTGCGGTGTAAGTGCAGTTGTGTTTTTGAGTTACATCGCGCAAAGCACGCGTAGAGCTCAAGTTCGAAACCGTATTTCCGGGTGTATGTTGCAGTACATAATCGGCAATCGACACCAATGTATATTCTTCGCCAAACATAGTACCATCTTCGCTAATAATTGCCAACCGATCCACATCGGGGTCTACAACGAAACCCACATCTGCCCTACCCTGCTTCATTACATCGGCAATAGCCGTTAAATGTTCGGGCAGTGGTTCAGGATTGTGCGGAAATTGTCCGTTAGGCTCGCAGTAAAGCTCTTCGATTTTTGTTACACCAAGTGCATTGAGCAATTCGGGCAACACAATGCCGCCAACTGAATTCACACAATCGATAGCCACCCTAAAATCGGCAGCTATAATTGCTTCTACATCAACCAAATCGAGCGACAAAACAGCCTGAATATGTTTTTCGTTGTAAGTATCATCGTGCGTTAATTTACCAAGATCGTCGACATCAGCAAAAACAAACGACTCATCCGATGCAATTTGAAGTACACTTTCGCCAGCTTTGGAATCAAGAAATTCGCCCTTTTCGTTCAAAAGTTTTAATGCATTCCATTGTTTTGGATTGTGGCTTGCTGTAAGAATAATACCTCCGGCCGCGTTTTCCATAGTTACAGCCAATTCGGTAGTTGGTGTTGTAGCCAATCCGATATTTACCACGTCGAAGCCCATACCAAGTAAAGTACCTACAACCAATTGGTTCACCATTTCGCCCGAGATGCGGGCATCGCGTCCCACTACTATCTTTTTCGAATCGGTGGTTTTGTTCGTTTTAATATAAGTAGCATAAGCAGCTGTAAACCGCGCAATGTCGACAGGATTAAGTCCATCGCCCACATTGCCGCCAATGGTACCTCTAATACCAGAAATTGATTTGATTAAAGTCATGAATTTTTAGTTTTTGAGTTTGCAGTTTATAGTTTGCAGTTTGTAGTTCCATTACACGGAATATCGAAATTCTGTATTTATACTTATATTTATATTAATAAAAATATCGAATAGAAACAATCGACTATAAACTATCGACTATAAACTATTGACTATAAACTATTGACTATAAACTATCGACTATAAAAAAAATTATTTATTAATTTTGATGTAAACATCGTAGCCATAAGGAATTACAGCCGATTGATCGTCGGTAAAGCCTAATTTTGAGTAAACAATAATTCTAGCTTGTGCTTTGCTGTATTTCATGTACGATACAGCCTCGTGCCAGCCTTTACAGCTTGTTGTGGTTTGAGTAAAGTCGTAGTAATTAAAAGTCTTTGGATAAGAGCTATCTGTAGTATTGTAAAAAAAAGAAGTATCGGGATTGGTTTCTAATGTATATTTTTTATAACGAAACACAACTTCGTCGTTCACTTCTAACGAATCGGAAGTAGTATCGCCGGCATCAGTAATATTAATGTATAAGCCAGACGGTGTTTTGTAATAAACGTTTGTGGGGTAAGGAACAGAAGCTGGTTCGGTTTCGACTACCGTAATATTATTTCTGGAAATAAAATCGGCAATCAGTGCTTTTTCTGTTTTCAGCTGATCGGAATAAGTTATATCATTATTACAAGATGTAAAAATAAACATCAACGAAAAAGTAAATAGAGCTATTTTGAGAACTAACTTCATAATTGTTGAAATAGATAAGCTGAATGAAAAATTACAATATATATACAATAAATATTTAAATGCAAATATCCGATTATTCTTTCAAATCAAAAAGTTAAGAATGATAAATAACGGGAATTAGCATATAATAATTAATAATCCCCCATTAAATTAAGTAGATATTAAATTATTTAGATTTTTTAACTCAAACATCTTGCTTATTTCAAAAATTATTCTCACTTTTGCAAAGTAAACAAACAGATAAATTTTTCATAGTTAAGGTTTAGGTTAAAATGTGGCAAAGGGTGGCTGTGAAGCTCCCCTTTGTTTTTTTATAATCTTTCTACATGCACAACTACCGTAGTATATGGCGGAATATACTGATTTCCTTTCATTCCGTAACCTATGTACCAAGGAATAACCGCCACAGCCGAATCGCCTTGAGATAAACGCATCAATGTTTCTTCGAGACCATTTATCAACTGCTTTTTGCCAATAATAATCGATTTTGTTTCGTTGAATAAAAGCTTATTCTCGAGCGAAAAAACCTTATAATCAATTTGGCATTTCTCACCTTGACTTGGTGTATTTGAATTGTTTTTGAGGTTATATATTTTATACCACAAACCAGAATTGGATTTCTGAAAATCGATAGAATTAGCATTCACATAGCGCTGAATAACACTATCTTCGCCTGAAATTAATTTTTCGTTTGCTATTTGCATTGCCACAGCACTACTATCAACATCGGCAACCTTATTAGCAGGCAATTGTGGTTGCTGGCGAGTACATGCTGCAATTATACATATTAAAAATAGAAAAGAAATATTTTTCAAAACCTATGAATCATTAATTGCTTTAGTAACTTTATAACTTTATAAACTATCTTATATTCGCAATGCTTATTATATCGGAAAAAACTCCCGCTGCTGTAACGCTTGCTCCTGCCCCATAGCCTTTTATCATCATCGGCGATTCGTTGTAGCGTTCGGTTGTAATGAGCACAATATTATTACTTCCCTGTAAGTCGTAAAACGGATGCAGACTGTCAACCTCCTGCAAACCAACATTGCATTTGCCCATTTCCATAGTAGCTACAAAACGCCAGCGTTTGCCCACTTCGGCTAATTGTGCTCTTTTTTCTTCAAATTCGGCATCAAGTTCTGAAATATTCTTCCAGAAATCGTCCAAACTACCGTCAAAGTATTTCGAAGGAATAAAAAGGTTTTTTTCAACATCCGATTGCTCAATAGGGTAACCGGCTTCGCGCGCCAAAATTACCAGCTTACGAATCACATCTTTACCGCTCAAATCAATTCGTGGATCAGGTTCAGCAAAGCCAGCTTCTTTGGCCATAAGAATGGCTTTGCTCAAAGGTATTTCGGTACTTATGGTATTGAAAATAAAATTCAAAGTACCCGAAAGTACAGCTTGTAGCTTTTGAACTTGGTCGCCACTATTCATCAAGCTATTCATAGTATTGATAATGGGTAAACCCGCACCTACATTCGTTTCGAAAAGAAACTTCACACCACGCCTACGCGAAGTTTCTTTCAAATTTTGGTATTTTTGGTATTCCGATGAGGCCGCAATTTTATTGGCAGTAACAACCGAAATATTATTCTCAATCAAAGGTTGATAAATAGCAGCAATATCGGCATTGGCAGTACAATCAACAAAAACCGAATTGAAGATATTCATATCCAAAATTTCGTCGCGTATTAGACTTGGACTTGCATCCACTCCCGTCGTTTTAAGAAGTTCAGCATAATTATTCAAATCTATGCCATTGCGGTCGAAAAGCATTTTTTTGGAAGCTGCAATACCCACCACTTTTACTTTGAGCGCATGTTGAGTCATTAGTTTTGGTTGTTGTTGCTTTATTTGCTTCAACAAACTACTTCCTACGGTTCCAATTCCTACAAGAAAAATATTTAGAACTTGATAATCGGAAAGGAAAAACGAATCGTGAATTACATTCAGCGCTTTTCGGAGCGATTTACGGTCGGTAACAAATGAAATATTTGTTTCGGAAGCTCCTTGCGCACAAGCCACTACATTGATACCATTGCGACCCAAAGTTCCAAAAAGTTTTCCGGCAATGCCTGGAGTGCGTTTCATATTATCGCCAACAATAGCTACTGTAGCCAAATCATCCTCAGCAGTGATATTATCAATTTCGCCCTGAGCAATCTCTACCTTAAATTCGGCTTGCAACACTTTTACAGCCAGCGGACTATCGGCATTTTTTACGCCAATAGACGTATTATTTTCCGACGAAGCTTGCGATACAAAGAAAACACTTATTCCATTGGTAGCCAAAGCCCTAAAAATGCGATGATTAACACCAATAACGCCCACCATACCAAGTCCTTGAATGGTTACAAGCGAAGTATCGTTGATAGATGAAATTCCTTTGATTGCTTTCGAACCTTCGGGCGTTTTTTGCTGAGTAATGAAAGTACCTTTGGCTACAGGGTTAAAAGTATTTTTTATAACAACAGGAATTTTTTTGTGAAAAACAGGAAAAATTGTTGGCGGATAAATAACTTTAGCACCAAAATTACAAAGTTCCATTGCTTCGCTAAAGCTCAATTTTTCGATGACATAAGTACTCGATATGATACGCGGATCAGCTGTCATAAAACCATCAACATCAGTCCATATTTCTAGTAATGAGGCATTGAGCGCCGCCGCCAAAATAGCCGCGGTATAGTCGGAGCCACCACGCCCTAAATTGGTAATATTATTCGATTTGCTGTCGGTAGCGATAAAACCTCCACAAACAACGACTTTTTCGGTTTTAGAAAATGTGCTCTTAATCAGCTCATTGGTACTATCGAAGTCGACAATATGCTTTTCGAACTGATTTATTGTTTTAATAAATTTTTTAGAATTGTAATGCACCGCATTTTCAATGCAGCCTGTAATGATAACCGACGAAATAGACTCGCCAAAACTGACAAGCGTGTCGATAATTTTGGTAGAATCGTCCTGAATCAGAAAAATGCCACGTAATAAATTAGATAAATCGTTGAATAAAGTAGCAACCTGTTCTTTTACTGCTGTCAGGTTTTGGTCTATTACAAGACTATCAATCACATCGTTATGGCGTGCGAGCATAGTCTGATATTCGGTCTGATATGATTCATCACCACTTGAAGCCAATGCCGACATTTTGTAAAGCTGGTCGGTAACACCCGAAAAAGCTGATACTACAACAATTACCGGCTCATTTTGCTCTTCAACAATTTTTTTGACACTTAAAATGCCATTGGCAGAACCTACGGACGTTCCACCAAATTTGAGTACTTTCATCTTTTTATAATTATGTCCCTAAACCCTTATATCCAATGCCCTTCGTGTACTTTCACCATGAGGAGAAAGGAAAAGGAAAAATAGATTCTGGGAACAGAGATTAGTTTGTAAATTTTGAGAGTGCAATATTAGCAATTTTTTAGCAATAATGCCACTTCGGCGAGCAGTTATTTTAACAAAGAGTTGCATCTTTACGAAAAATAAACTACTTTTGCAGCGCTTTTGGAAGAATATACTTTTTTCAAAAGTCAATAATCAATTTGTTGGTTCTGTAGCTCAGCTGGATAGAGCAACGCCCTTCTAAGGCGTGGGTCATGGGTTCGAATCCCGTCAGAATCACGAAAACAAAAAGCAACTATCTGAAATTCAAATAGTTGCTTTTAATATTCGCGAAAAGTTGTGTAAGTGAGTATTCAGCATCAACCAAAAAACCACTTATGTAACTCACCATAGTGCTTTTTGTACATTTTATAACTATCTTCAATAATTTGCATTGCTACTGCTTTTTCGAAGAATTTTTCAACCACAACAGTTTTGTGTTCTAATTTTGTATAATCTTCAAAAAAGCTCATCGTTTCCTGAATTAAATACTGTGGTAATTCCGAAATGTCGTTGTAGTGATTCACGCTCGGATCTCCAATTGCCACTGCAATAATTTTATCATCAGCTTCTCCATTATCGAGCATTCGCATTACGCCAATTACTTTAGCCTCAACAATACACATAGGCACTACCTCAATTTGCGAGAGAATAAGAATGTCCAAAGGGTCATGGTCTTCGCAATAACTTTGAGGTATAAAACCATAGTTATGAGGATAATACATCGATGAATATAATACCCTATCGAGGCGCAAAAGGCCACTTTCTTTATCTAATTCGTACTTCGCTCTATTGCCTTTTGGAATTTCAATAATTCCCTTTACAACATCGGGTTTTTCGGTATGTGGTATTACTTGATGCCACGGATTAAAATTGTTTGCCATACTATTTTTTTATAAATTTTAGTCTATAATTTGCTGTGCGTGAATTTTGGTATTTACTTCTTTGGGGCTAATAATTTTTTCGACAACCCCATTTTCGTCAATTATAAAAGTGGTGCGAAACATTCCCATGTATTTACGTCCATACATCGATTTTTCGCCCCAAGTGCCAAATTGAGCCGAAAGCTCAGTAGCGGTATCTGCTATCAAATCGAAAGGGAGTTGCTGTTTTTCAATAAATTTCTGATGCGATTTTTCGCTATCGGCACTTACACCAAGTACCACATAACCAGCTTTTAGCAACGCTTCGTAATTATCACGCAAACTGCAAGCTTGAGCCGTACAGCCAGGCGTACTATCTTTGGGATAAAAATACAATACTATTTTTTTACCGCTGTAATCTGACAATTTAATTTCTTTTCCGTCCTGATTAACACCCAATACTGCAGGTGCTTTATCGCCTATTTGTAAAGCCATTTCTTTTAATTTTTATTTTTGCAAAGTTATAGAATATATATTTAATTTCTCACACAAAGAACAAAAAAATAAAAAGATAGTTTTCGAAATTACATTAAATAGTAATATGAATTTAAATTTTACAATAAAAACTACTCTTTTGCTCTCAATCGTGCCTTACTATGCTTAATACTATAGGTAAAATAAATTATAATTCCTATTGCCATCCAGCCAATTAACCGAATCCAAGTATCGAGTGGCAACGAAGCCATTTGAAGCAGACAAATAGCTGCACCAAGAATTGGAACTAATGGAACCCAAGGCGTTTTGAAACCACGAGGTGCATTGGGTTCTGTTTTTCGAAGTATAATAACTCCTATACTTACAATTACAAAAGCCAACAATGTACCTATCGAAACCATTTCGCCTAATAAACCAATGGGAAAAAACCCAGCAAAAAATGCCGAAACAAGTCCTGTAACAATTGTTGTAACATGAGGGGTTTGATATTTGGGATGTACCTTGGCAAAGTTTTTCCACAACAAACCATCTTGGGCCATAATGAAAAAAATACGAGATTGCCCCATTAACAAAACAAGTACAACTGAACTTAAACCAGCAATAGCACCAAATTTTACAATTGGACTTAACCACAAAAGCGACGGTCCGAATTTATCAATAGCCACCGCAATAGGAGCTGCTACATTCAAATCTTTATAACTTACAATACCAGTAAGTGTAAGACTTACTGCAATATACAATACTGTACAAATTGCTAACGAAACCAAAATACCAATCGGCATATCGCGCTTCGGATTTATTGCCTCCTGCGAAGCAGTACTTACAGCATCGAAACCTATATATGCAAAAAACACAACCGCCGCAGCCGAAAGAATTCCCGAAAAGCCAAATTCGCCAAACTTACCTGTATTTTCAGGAATAAAAGGCGTCCAATTAGCAATGTCGATATGTGATATTCCAAATCCAATAAAAATCAGAATGACAACAACTTTTATTAAAACAATAATATTATTGAATTTGGCAGACTCCTTAATACCAACTACCAGTAAAGCAGTCATTAAAAGCACAATAAAAATAGCTGGGAAATTAATATAAGCGCCCGTTGTAGCCCAACCATCAGCACCAAAACTTAACGGACTTTGACTCATTACATCAGGTATGTGTATACCAAAAAACTTAAAAAAACTGACCACATAACCACTCCAGCCAACCGCCACAGTGGCTGCACCAAAAAGGTATTCCAAAATCAAATCCCAACCAATAATCCAAGCAATAAACTCACCCATAGTGGCATAACCGTAAGTGTAAGCACTACCCGAAACCGGAATCATCGACGAAAATTCGGCATAACTCAGCCCCGCTAACATACAGCCAATTGCCGAAACAGCAAACGAAATAGCCACTGCCGGCCCAGCATGAACAGCAGCTGCTGTGCCGGTAAGCACAAAAATACCAGCACCAATTACTCCGCCTACTCCAAGCAATACTAAGTTAGTAGCCGTAAGATGTCGTTTCAATGAATTCTTATTTTCGGCTTCATCAATTAGTTCCGATAACCGTTTTCGTATAAAAAGATTCTTTATCATACTGATTTATCTGTTTTTTGTGCAAAAATACAAATTTATATCACAAAAACAAGATTTTTAATTATCATAATTAATCTTCCAATTTTTCAATTAAAATAAACCCAAATGCAATTATTAACCCTCAGAATGTAATATCTATTAAATTTGACCACAAAACGAATATAAAAGCACGATTATTGCTACATTTGCAGTGATAAGAACAAACAATATTAATCTTAAAAAATAACTATTATGAACAAGCTACTATCAATAATTGCAGGAATAATTATTTGTACAAATCTTTACAGTCAAAAGACAAATATTATTCAAAGTGAAGGATTATTTTTCACAGATGCCACACAAACAAAACTTTATAGTGGTGAATTTAAGGAGTATTTTGATAATGGTGATTTAAAATTAGAAATTAACATAAAAGATGGTAAGCCTCAAGGTGATTACATTGTTTATTTCGCTAATGGAAAGCCTAATGAAATTCGTGCCTACCGCAACGGTGAATTTCATGGCGTTTGGCGTACTTACAGCGAAGCCGGAATGTTAATTGCCGAAGCCGAATACCGTAATAATCAAAAACATGGAACTTGGCATGTATGGGACGATTCAGGAATTATGCGTTACGAAATGCAGTACGAAAAAGGTAAAAAAACAGGAATGTGGTACATGTGGGACGAAAAAGGAAAATTAATTTCTGAAAAGAAATACTGAAGATGAAGCATTTATTCGTTCTTAGGTTTGAATTTTGAGAATGGAGAAGAAGATTTTGTAACAACTTCTTAACAAGGATGTATAAGCTTTGTAATTAAAATGTAACACAAATGATGTTACTTTGTAACGTGAAATAAAAATCACAAAAACAAACAGATTATAAAGTAAAAAATATACAATCATGAAAAAGTTTTTTTCTATCGTTTTAATGTCAGCAGCTATTTTTTCATTGTCAGCTAAAGAAGTAGCAAGCCCTGAGGCTAAAACTTCAGTTGTTTCTGAAGTTGTTTCTGCTGTAAATTTGAATGGATTAATTTTTGATAAAGACACAAAAGAAAGTCTTGCTGGTGCAGTAGTTACTGTAAACGGCCAAAAAATTTACTCCGACTTAGATGGAAAGTTTATTATCAGCAATGTAAAAAATTCTAAACTTCAAATTAAAGTAAGTTTAATTTCTTACGAAGATAAAACTTTTGAAATTGACCCAAGCAACACTTCTTCACTTAAAGTTGAATTGAATCAAAGATAAGAAGATTAATAAAAAAATAAAAAAGCAGCAAACTTAAATTTGAGTTTGCTGCTTTTTTTGTTTTCAATATATAATTTCTGATATTATCGTTTTACTTTTACTATTACCTTTTTAATTTTCCCTTCTACAATACCAGGTTGATGCCCATCTTCAGGAAAAAACACAGCAAACTCAAGCGGTTGCACTTGGAGCATTACTGTGGCTTTATCAGCAAAAAACGATAAGTCCTTTTCGGCATTGTAATTTTGCGTTACTTCCTTCAAATCTCCACCAGCTTTCCATCCCATAGTTTCGGCTTTGCTAACGGGCACTTGAATATCGATAAAATTGTTGTGCGTTTCCATGCGAGCGGATTCGGGTGTTTTGCCATCTATCTCTACCACATTCACCACTAAATCAGCCCCTTCCAGCTCAATTTTACCTGTTGGGAGTTGTGCTAAATCATTCGAATTTAAAAAATCGAAAGCTTTCTTAAAACGTGGATGTACATTCTCGTACAATCCTGAATTTGATAATTTGTCTAAAATCATTTTTTATTTTGGTTAATTGGTTGATTAGCTCATCAGTGATTGGTTAATTGGTTGATTGGTTGATTGGTTCATCAGTGATTAGTTGATTGACTTGTTAAAGGTTTATCTATTAAATAGAAATCAGAATACTTTCTAATGTAACTAATTAACAAATTAACTTTATGAACAAATTAACCAAAAACTAAATAACTTCGTCAACAGTATAATTTAAAAATTTATTGAATGGAGCTGCTGTTTTAAAAATCCCAACAATTTCGTCGGCAAAATTGTCCTTCTCAAGTAGATTTTTATCAAATTTATATTCTACCAAATAATGCTTCAATTTAAGCAATTCTGCATCGGGAAAATCAGCTGGAAAGCCTGCTGGAACTTTTTTTAGTTTATCTTCTTCGAAAAAATGTGTAAACAGATTGGCAAATTTCGCTTCATAACGAATTTCATTCAACTCTTCGATATTATCGTAAACACTTTTACGTAAAGCTTTTAGTAAATTTGGTGGCGGACACCACACTCCCACCCCCACAAAACAACCGGCAGGGTCGAGGTGCAAATAATAGCCTCCACGTTGACTTTTACGCCCTCCGGCAGATGCAATAAAAACACCAAAATGTGTTTTGTAAGGAGTTTTATCTTTCGAAAACCGAATGTCCTTATATATTCGGAACACACATTCTGCCGCTTCCACATTCTTAATATCTTCGTCGAAGGCTGCAATTTTCAATATCAACTCTTTGCTTAGCTCATCAAATTGTTTTTTTACACTTTCATACCAGCTTTTATTTTCGGCAAACCACTCTCGGTTGTTATTTTCGCTTAACGCCGACAAGAAACGAATTATTTCGGATAGTTGCATGGGATTTTAATTTTTAGACCACAAATATAACTTAAAAATTAGAAATTGCTTTTCGGAGCTGTGATTTTAAAGAAAAAAGTAAACTTATTTGCCAAAAATTAACTACTTTTGCACACTGATAAAATAAAAAATCAATTACGCTACTTTTTATTTTAAACATATACAAATCAAACATTTATCATTTTAAAATGAGAAACAAAATAAACGGATTAATTCAGGAAATTGAAAATTTGGCTGCTCAAAACAATGAGGAGTTGGAAGCATTACGCATAAAGTACCTCAGCAAAAAAGGCTCTGTTTCCGAATTATTCAACGATTTTAGGAATGTAGCCAACGAAGAGAAACGTGAAATAGGTCAGCTTCTCAACGACTTAAAAAACAAAGCTCAAGATAGAATAAACGAACTAAAAGAAGCTTTCTCGTTGCAAAACGAAGCTGTTCAAAAATCGGATTTAACTCGCAGTGCCGATCCACTTAAAATTGGCACACGACATCCACTTTCGCTTACTAAAAACGAAATTATTGATATTTTTTCGCGCATCGGTTTTACTATTGCCGAAGGTCCCGAAATTGAAGATGACTGGCATGTATTTGGAGCGCTAAATTTTCCGCCAGAACATCCGGCTCGTGATATGCAGGACACATTTTTTATTGAGCAAAATCCGGATATATTATTAAGGACTCATACTTCATCGGTACAATCGCGCGTAATGGCAAACCAAAAACCACCTATTCGCATGTTGTTTCCAGGGCGTGTTTATCGTAATGAAGCCATTTCGTATCGTGCGCATTGCTTTTTCCATCAAGTGGAGGGACTATATATTGATAAAAATGTTTCGTTTGCCGACCTCAAACAAGCTTTGATGTATTTTGCAAAAGAAATGTTTGGCGAACACACGCAAATTCGTTTGCGTCCTTCGTATTTTCCATTTACCGAACCAAGTGCCGAAATGGATATTTCGTGTAATATTTGTGGTGGAAAAGGTTGTCCGTTTTGCAAACATACCGGTTGGGTCGAAATTTTGGGCTGTGGCATGGTAGACCCTAATGTACTCGAGAACTGCGGTATCGATTCGAAAGTGTACTCAGGTTATGCTTTTGGAATGGGTGTAGAACGTATTACCAATTTAAAATATCAAGTTAAAGATCTTCGATTGTTTTCAGAAAACGATGTAAGATTCCTCAAACAATTCGAATCGGCACATTGATTGATTAGTTAATTGGTTCATCTGTTGATTGGTTCATCTGTTAATTGGTTCATCTGTTAATTGGTTCATCTGTTGATTGGTTCATCTGTTAATTGGTTGATTGGTTCATCTGTTAATTGGTTGATTGGTTCATCTGTTAATTGGTTGATTGGTTCATCTGTTAATTGGTTCATCTATTGATTGGTTGATTGATTTAATGATAAATTCCCTTTTAGGGGGCAAATAAGTGAAAAAAAGATACTTTATTTACCTTTCGTACAACGGTAGCGCTTATCACGGCTGGCAAATACAGCCAAACGGCATATCAGTGCAAGAAGTTCTTTCTAAAGCGCTTTCGACCATATTGCGAACTGAAATTGAAATTACTGGCGCCGGACGAACTGATAGTGGAGTTCATGCCTGTTTGATGGTAGCACATTTCGATTTTGATGGCGAATTTGAAACGCAACATCTGACCACAAAACTAAATAGTATTTTACCAAATGATATTGCCATTTACAATATTCGCGAAGTAAAACTCGATGCTCATGCCCGTTTTGATGCTATTTTGCGCCGCTACGAATATCATATTGTAACTTCAAAATCGGTATTTCGTAATGGTCTTACAGCTCGGTTCGCAGAGAATTTAGACATTGAAAAAATGAACGAAGCGGCTGCAAGGCTTTTCGAGTTTAGCGATTTTACAAGCTTTAGCAAACTACACACCGACGCAAAAACCAACAATTGTGTGATTAAACAAGCCAAATGGGAGAAAAAAGAAGATGAGTTGATTTTTACTATCGAAGCCGACAGATTTCTACGCAATATGGTTCGAGCCATTGTGGGGACACTGCTCGAAGTGGGCAGAGGCAAAATGACAGTAGATGAATTTTGCAAAATTATAGAAGCTAAAAACCGCTGCAAAGCCGGAGTATCCGTACCGGCCAGTGGATTATTTTTAGTTGATATTAAATATCCGGATGAAATATATTTGAAGATTAATAATTAAAATATAACTATTACTGCAAACTATAAACTATAAACTATAAACTGTAAACTATCTCAAATATGTGGATTCTATTTGCTTTTGTTTCGGCGCTATTGCTTGGCGTATATGATGTTTTTAAAAAAACATCGTTGCATGGTAATGCAGTTATTCCTGTTTTGCAAACATCAATACTTATTTCAGCCATTATCCTTACTCCCTTTTTGTTACTATCCTGGTTTTATCCAGGCTTTGAGAATAGCATCTTTTATGTTCCGTCGATTGATTTTGCAACACACTTGCAACTCGTTCTGAAGGCTGTTATCGTTCTTACTTCCTGGTTATTTGCCTATTTTGCTATAAAACATTTGCCTATAACAATTGCATCGCCCATTAAAGCCACGCAACCTGTATGGGTTGTAGTAGGAGGTGTACTCATTTTTAGCGAGCAACTTACGTTTTACCAGAGTATAGGCGTAGGAATTACATTATTATCGTTTATAATGTTTTCGTTTGCTGGCAAAAAAGAGGGATTTTCTATAGGAGGCGGAAATAAATGGATGTGGTTTATTATACTCGCCACACTCACAGGCGCTATAAGCGGTTTATACGATAAATATCTATTGCGACATATCAATCACATGTCCGTACTTGTATATTACACCTATTATCAAACAATTATTATGACTGCCATCACTTGGTTTTTGTGGTATCCTACTCGCCAGAAAACCACTCCATTTCAGTTCCGTTGGTCAATTCCACTTATTGCATTATTTCTGATGTCGGCAGATTTCACTTATTTCTACGCACTTACCTTCGAAGAGTCATTAATTTCGGTTGTTGGCACTATTCGGCGCTCAGGAGTGATAGTTCCGTTCCTTTTTGGTGCATTAATATTGCACGATAAGAACTTGAAATATAAAATTATTGACTTAATTGGAGTAATAATAGGTATGATTTTCTTGTTTTTAGGTTCAAAATAGGAACAACTTCAGATTGTATAACACTGAAAAACAAATACTTAAACACACAAAACGCATTAAGACATAACAAAATTAAAAAATCAATCAAAATAATTTGATTATTAGGCAAAAAGTTTGTATTTTTGCAAGCCGAAAAAGTAACAAAAAATACATAAACAAAATATAGATATGAAAAGCGGAATTCACCCAGAAAACTACCGTACAGTTGTTTTCAAAGATATGTCGAATGGCGATACATTTTTTTCACGTTCAACCGTAAACACCAAAGAAACTGTAGAAGTTGATGGCGTAACTTACCCAATCGTAAAGTTAGAAATTTCAAGTTCATCGCACCCATTTTACACAGGTAAATCGAAATTGGTAGATACTGCTGGACGTGTTGATAAATTTATGACTCGTTATGCAAAACGTGTAGAAGCTGCTAAAAAATAAGTTTTTTACATTGCAACAACAAAATTTTAAAAGCCCCGAAGAAAATTAATTTTCTTCGGGGCTTTTGTATAGATATATTAAAAAAACTGGCAATTAGCCGCTGCAATAACTTCTCACTAAATTGAGATTCTTCCTTCTCGCCTCCTCCCCTCTCGCTATCTGTAAACCATGTAAGTTTTATCGATTTTAATGTAATGCTTTGTAGTTGAAAAATGCAAACCTTTGTGGAAATAATTAAAATTTACAAAAACAACAAACAACAAAGGTATGAAAAAGACAAACGACAAAAAACAAAGTGCTGAAAATCAGCACCTGGCAGATGCATTGGAGGAAAACAAAAAGGTTAAAACAACATTTTGGGCTTTACTGAAAAAGCATTCGACCCTATTTTTATTGCTTATCGGGGTACTGGTGGCTTTTATTTTCATTTATTGGAACAATTTTGAGAACAAAAAAGAGAAGGAACGCATAGTTCAAAGTGCAACTATTCAATTAAATGTAAACAATCAAGAAATGTTGAAACTCATGGCAAAACCTTTGGCATGGAGCATTCGAGCAGATTTGATTCGTGGAAATATTGAACAGATTGATTTACTAATATTGGATTTGATTAAAGAACGTAACTTCCAATTCATTCACCTCGTTACCCCCGATGGTAATGTGGTTCTATCGACAAACAAAAGTTACGAAGGCAAATTAATTGAAAATAAAGTTGATGCAACTCTGCTAGTGCTTCGTTCGGAAGTGATGGTGGTGGAAATGGATAGTGTGCTCTATGTATCGGCACCTATTTTTGGTATAGATAAGCAAATAGCTACATTACTAATTGGTTACAAACCTAAAGCATTTATTTTTCAAGAATAAAAAATTAATAAAAAAGTACAAAATGAAAACAACAAAATTGAAATCTGTTTTGATTGCATTGGATTACGACCCAACTTCACAAAAAGTAGCCGAAGCAGGTTATGCGTTGGCACAATCGACTAATGCCGAGGTTACTCTATTACATGTATTGGTCAATTCGACCATGTATTCAACAGCCTATCCCACTATGGGTGCATGGCAAATAGACCCCTTGGAAGTATTAGAAAATATGAAAATTCAGAATGATGCAGCCATTAATTTTCTCAAGAAAGCAAAAAATCATTTGAATGACTCGTCCATTCGAATTATTCAGAAAGAAGGAGATTTTGCGAATGTGATTTTAGAAACTGCCGACGAGCTAAAAGTAGATTGCATAGTAATGGGTTCGCATAGCCAAAAATGGTTGGAAAACATAATAATTGGGAGTGTTACCGAAGAAGTGCTGCGCAAAACCACTATTCCATTATTTATTGTTCCTACCAAAAAGCAAGAATAAAAAAAATTAATTACCTACTACTTACATTCGATCCATATACCAACTTAATTGTTTGTGAAGTTTTTTGCTTTCGCAAATGCTGGTAATTATCTTTTGAAGCCGCAGAAATGCGGTTTCGCTTTTTACCACATAATCAAAAGCAGCATGATGCATACAATTTACAGCAACATCAATTTTGTCCTGTTGTGAAAGTATGACAACTTCAATTTCTTTATCGTAAGCTTTTATTTTGTCTAATGTTTCTATCCCATTCATCACATCTCGCTCCACACCATCGAGTAGATAATCCAGAATAATTATATCTGGTTTATGTGCCAAATTTTCGACACACATTTCGCCGGTTGGATATGTTTTGATATCAAAATCGCCACTTTCTAAAAATTGAATCTCGAGCATTTTCAGAAAAACGGCATCGTCATC
Source organism: Porphyromonas cangingivalis (assembly GCA_945902955.1). Taxonomy (GTDB): domain Bacteria; phylum Bacteroidota; class Bacteroidia; order Bacteroidales; family Paludibacteraceae; genus Paludibacter. The sequence goes on along the minus strand of CAMDNO010000008.1, from coordinate 18,027 downwards.
CACCAAAAAAATCAATATTTTATTTTTCATAATACAATAATATTAATTGCCAATTTATTAATTTCTAATTTCATACTTCTTTGTTCTTTATTCTTTGTTCTTTATTCTTTGTTCTGCCATCTCACATTCTCCATTATTAGATATTCTTCTCGTAGTTCTTCGCAAGCTTGCATGCATACGCTTTCGATTTGCAAAACCATTTCGAGCACTCCATCCGATTTTTGTTGGTTTCCGGCAAACTCTTGCACTTTTTTGGCTATATTTTCGTAATCCGAATTTATGCCCATAATTGAAAATGAAGGAATCATTTTGTGCACCGTAGCATAAAGCATTCCCCAATCCTTCTCTTTCATACCTTGTTTCATGGCGCTGATGAGCGGCGGCGTTTGTTCCAAAAAGATTGAAATCATTTCCATAATTAATACCGGGTTTGATTTCGTACGTTTATTTAAATAGTCTAAATTTGTACATTTTACTTTTACTTCGTGTCCAACATTTAGTTCGGCTAAGTTCTTATCAGTGGTATTTTGTTTTACTAAATTCAGAATTTTGCTATATAAAACACGTTCGTCTACGGGCTTAGCAATGTAATCGTTCATGCCCACAGCTTTGCATTTTGCCAAATCAACGGTTGTTACATCGGCAGTAAGTGCAATAATTGGAATGTCTAATTTGAGGACGTTGCGAATATATTCAGTCGCTTCAAAGCCATTCATTTCGGGCATTTGCAAATCCATCAACACCACATCGTAGGTTCCAGCTTGTAATTTTTCGATGGTTACTTTTCCATTTTTGGCAATTTCGCGTTCGAAGCCAAAATCGTCCAAGATGGTTTTCATCAGCAACTGATTGAGTGGAATGTCTTCGGCAACCAATACTTTAATTTTTTTAAATTCCGCATCTAATATAGTCGTTTCAGTGTCTTCCTCAACGCAAATATCTGTTTTGGGGAAACTCAATACGAAACTAAATTTTGATCCAATATTCATTTTGCTCTCCACCGACACTTTCCCGCCTTGAGGCTCTACGAGTTGCTTAACGATTGCCAATCCCAGCCCTGTACCACCATAAATACGCGAAGTGCCGCTTGTAGCTTGCTGAAAATTCTCGAATATCTTATCTAATTTTTTGGCATCAATTCCGATACCCGTATCGGTTACTGCAAAATATATTTTTGCACTATCGTCATCCTGACTCACTAACTTCACTGTTACGGTAATGCTACCGGTGTTTGTGAATTTAAGGGCGTTACTTACCAAATTCAAAATAATTTGGTGCAAGCGTACGGGGTCGCCAAGTAATACTTTGGGAATATTTTTATCATATTCAATTTCTAATTTCAAATTTTTTTCAAGAATTTTTGTTTCAAACAAATGCAACATAGCAAAAATAGAAAGTTCCAAACGGAACGGAATTTGCTCGAACGACATTTTACCTGCATCTACTTTTGCCAAATCCAAGATGTCGTTAATTAGCACAATTAAAGCATCTCCACTCAGTTTGATTGCCGAAAGGTATTCCAATTGCTTTACCGACAAATCCGATTTGAGTAGCACCTTTGTAAAACCAATAATTGCATTCATTGGAGTTCGAATTTCGTGGCTCATATTCGACAAAAACTGTTGTTTAGCTTTTACTGCATCTTCGGCTTTTCGTGTAGCAATTTGTGCAATTCGGCGAGCCTCTTGCGCTAAAGCATTAGCCTCTTCGGCAAGTTCTTTGGCATCATTGAGTTCGGTAGCAATACGTTTTTGGTCAGTTACATCCCGTGCAACTATCACCACACCAAGCACTTTATCATCATCGTCTTTATATATCGAGCCGTTGAAAAGCACATCGGTAAGTTTACCATTTTTATGGCATAGCGTAAGAGGCGAATCTGCAACAGAACCCTTTGCAAATACTTCCTTGTACACTTCACGTGCCTTTTGTGGTTCGGTAAAGTAATCAAAAAAATCACTGTCGGTAATTTGTTCTCGTGTGAGACCGGTAATATTAGCCGTAGCCTGATTCATGTCCATAATTTTACCCTCGGCACTTATCGTTACCAAGGGATCGAGGCTGGCTTCAATCAGACTTCGAGCGTATCCGGATGCTTGTTTTTCCATAAATTAATTTCCAATTTTTTCAATTGGACTACGATGTTTATCCTTTAAATTTTTGAATTCGGAAGGCGAAAGTCCTGTAATTTTTTTAAATTGATTTGATAAATGCGCCACCGAGCTGTATTGCATTTTGTACGAAATTTCGGTAAGATTCATTTCGCCATATAAAAGCAATTCCTTTACACGTTCAATTTTATGATTAATGATAAATTGCTGAATTGTAGTGCCTTTCACTTCCGAAAAGAGATTGGAAAGATAGGTATAATCGTAATTTAATTTTTCACTAATAAAATCGGAATAATTTATTTTTGGTAATTCGTCCGAATAATGCACCATTTCGACAATAACGTTTATGATACGTTCGATTAAAACCGCCCGTTTATCGTCCATCAATTCAAGTCCCGAATCCAGCAAAGCCAATTTGAGTTCTTCGCGTTGAACATCGGTTATATCTTCCATTATTTCAATTTCGCCCAGATCCACCACAATAAAGTGTAATCCGAGCTTAGTAAGCTCTTGTTTCACCACCATTTTGCAACGAAGGCTAACCATATATTTGATATATATTTTCATAAAAAAATTTGCTTGAAAATAGGAAGTTGGAAAATTGGAAAAAAGAAAAATTGAATGTTGGGAAAAAAGTATGTGAAGGAAATTTGGATGAGCCTGTAACTTCATGTTCGTCATTTCGAAATGCTAAAATCAAAAGTCAGATGGGGATGTGTCCGAGAAAATGGGGTAGTTTTTTAATTTTATTTTATTTGTATAACATTTTGTAATACAACAATGCTGTAAAGATAGACTATTAAATTGGATATGTTGATATGTCATTTACAAGAATAACTTTATCTTTGTAAAAATTAAATTTGAAAGTAAAAATGAAAAAGACTTTAATAATAGTAGGACACCCTTATTTTGCTCAATCGACAACTACTCGAACCATTGTCGATTTTCTTTCGACAACGAAAGAATTCGAAAATAATGAATTAATAATTCGCAACTTGCCAGCGCTTTATCCCAATTTCAAAATAGACATAGTAGCCGAACAAGAAGCATTGCTTTGGGCTGAAACAATTGTTTTGCAATTTCCATTTTATTGGTATAGCGTGCCGGGCATATTAAAAACGTGGATTGACGAAGTGCTACAATATGGCTTTGCGTACGGCCGAACAGGAGATAAACTGAAAGGAAAAAAGTTACTTTTATCGTTTAGCACCGGTGGCCCGCAAGAAGCATACACGCTTGGTGGACGCAATAATTACGAGATAGAAGCACTTTTAGCACCGCTCAAGCAAACATCAAATTTGATTGGAACAGATTGGGAAACGCCTTTAGTGAGTTTTGCAATGGTCAATATACCAGGAATTGATATTGATAAAAACAATCTGGTGCAAAAAGCGGAAGTACATGCAAATATTTTGTATCAACGAATTTTGAGTTTGTAGAGAAAAAAGAGATAGTGCGTTTTCAATAATTCACTATCTCTTTTTTTCACAATCAAAAACTATAACTTGCAAAAACAGTTAGGTTTCTGCCCGGTTCGGGGATGGGTACACGTCCAAATCCATCGATGTTGTTAAATGCAAATGTTAGATGATTTACATAATACTTATTGAATAAATTTAAACCTGCCATTCCGATTTTAAAATTTTCAAAAGGTATAATACCACATTCAAAATCAAGCAGTTGGTAAGCTGGAGTTGCTATTTCGTTGTAAACCGACGAGATTCTATTTTGTTCCCCCGAAAGCGTTAAACGCAAATTTACCCAAAACAATTTACGCTCATATTCCAATTTTAAATGAGACAAAAGCGGTGGTGTAAGCGGCAAACTTTCTTTTAATTGGGTGTTTTCGGTAAACACATAGCTTACATCTGCCAAAAAGTTGAAGTTATTGACAAATTGCAATTTTGTATAAGCTTCGAAACCAGCCTTAAAAGCTCTGTCAATATTTTTGAAAACTTTGGGATGGATAGGCTCAACCGTTGGGTTGTACTTGCGGGTAAGCGTGTCAACTACAACTCCCATAATATAATTCTGCAAAAACGAATCGTAAACCGATAGCCCGTAATCCACTTTATTAAAAAAACCATACAACTTATTTGTTCCTTTGATGTTAATTTCAATCTGATTATTAACTTCGGGCTTCAAATATGGATTTCCAATATATTCATAAGCATCGCGTCCTATATTGAAATATGCGATATACCGTTCTTCGATATTTGCCGACCGAACACCACGTCCAAAAGCTGCTTCGAGCAATAAATTCTCATTAAATTTATGATTTAAGGCAATTGTAGCACTTATATTTACGTTATTTTGCTTACCAAGTCCAGTGTAGAGCGCAGCAAATTTGGGATCCAAATCAGTCGCATTTGCCGTTACAAAATCGGCTCTGATGCCGTAATTTAAAATATCATTTGGCGAAATAAAATATTTTCCTTCGGCAAAAACGCCGCTTTGATAGAGGGATGAGTTTTGCCAAATCTTATCTGTATACGTCAGTGGCGTTGCCAAAACCACTCCGGCCATATTTTTTTTCACTATACGAGTTCTATCGCCCATGCGCGATAAGCCCGAATAATCGGCACCCGTAAATAATTTAGTTTTGCTTCCAAAATCCCAACTCGCTTCCACTTTTGCGCCGGTAGATGTTGCATTCACAAGCGCTTCGGCCGATGATGTGGCAAAGGAGCTGCGCGAAAAATTATTCATAACATGATCTACAAATGAGTAGTAAACCTTGGCAGTGAGCGACTTCAGGTTCCTGTTATTTAACAACAAATTGAAATCCACATCAGCTATCGTACTGTTGTCTAACTTCGTATCCATTGGCAAACCAGCATGCACAATATCTCGTCCATAACTTTGTCGAAATCCAGCTTGAATGCGTTGATTTTCGGACAAATTCACTCCAGCTTTGAAACTATAAGCATCATTTTTGAACGACGAAGGTATTTCAGCACCATTTCCAGCGGCATAATTTCCGTATACTTTATGACTGTAATTTGCCGCTAAATCAACTATTTTGAGCTTGCTTTTGAGGCTCACATTATTCACCATCGAGTTACCATTACTTTCGTATCCGCTCGAAACTGAACCAGCTAAAAGTTTTGCATTTGTCGATTTTTCATTCGTAACCATGTTTACAACAGCGCTAAAAACAGGTCCATATCTAACTGAAAACGGTCCTTTAATAATTTCAATTTTTGTAACCTCCTCGGGGTTTACCAAAGTGGTAATTGGATCCATGCGATTGGGGCAAGCGTGCATGGCTTTCGTTCCGCCATCAAACTGTATGTTCAACTGCTCGTATTGCGAAGCTCTAAAAGTAGGGTCCACAGCATAATTGCCCCGTTTTATTAACGAAAATCCGATGATGTCCGAAAACAATTCGCCCGAGTTTTTGGGTTGTGTTGCTTTCGAACTAAAATCCTGTTTTACAATGGTTAATGTAGGGTCGGTACGAACATCTCCTTTTACAATCACCTCCTGTAAATTAATAACCTTAACTGTATCAGCGTTATTTTGCGAAAACACAGTTATCCAACACAGCAATATTATTGCTGCAAAAAATATTTTTTTTGAATACATAATGGTATTATTTTGATTAAACACAAGGATTCAAAACCAGCTTATAGCGGTTTGAAAAATAAAATCAACTAAATCAAAACAACAACGATTGAGGTGGTTGAAAAACTCCGGTAAGATAAACTTTGGGAATAAATATTTTTTGATAGAATGCAGGACAAAGACTATTTTTTATTTCATAAGGAGCTTTTAAAACAAAGAATGCAGTGTATGTATTAAAAAGAATTTCTATAGTAGATTTGGGTAATACAGGATATTCAATGGGTGCTGCTGTCAACGATAAATCCCTCTTTAACTGACATTTACCACGACAACAGTTTCCCTCAACCTCTTTCATTTCACAAAGATTTTCGGCAATATAATCACGTTGAATATAAAACGACACAATGATATACATTTTGCTTATTGGTTGCAAAAAGAGCAAAAAAACAAATTGTATAATCAAAAACCTTTTCAAAATTTTCATTTTAAAATTAGTATAAAAAGGGAACAATTCGTTTTGTACCAATCATATAATCTTTATAGTTGGTATAATGCGCTATCAAAATTTTTTCTTCAACATTCATTTTTACAATTAAATCGACCAAAACAACAACGAAAACAACCAATCCTGTATGCGAATAATTATTGAGCAAAAATGCTAAAAGCAACAACAAAACGGCCGTATACATAGGATGCCGAATAACGCGATAAGGCCCCGAAGTACACAATTGTCCGCCTTTTTTTACCGAAGGTAAAACGGTAACCGTGTGCAACTTCATGGCAAGAATTGCCCACAAGCCAACAACTACAGACACAATTTCGAGCACCAACACAATCCCATTTTGCGGATAACTATTGCCAGTAAGTACGAAAAAAGCGATACCTGCAAACTGAATGGCTACTAAAAGATAATGAATGAGCATAAAAATGAATATTTTATTCTATTAAACAGATTGGTTATACAAATGTTTAATTGGCTGTAAAATGAAAAAATATTTCAAATAAAATGGACTAAAATCACTACTTTTGCATGAAATAATAATTTATTTTATGAAAATCCTCCACACTTCCGACTGGCATTTAGGGCGGCAGCTTTACAACCAAAAACGAACCGACGAATTCGAAGCTTTTCTGAATTGGCTTATCGAAACGATCGACGAACAAAACGTCGACACCCTTTTGGTGGCTGGTGATGTGTTCGATACCACCACTCCATCGGCTTCGACGCTGCAAATGTATTTCGATTTTCTGCATCGTGCATCGAAAACTTGCTGCCAGAATATTGTGCTCATCGGTGGCAATCACGATTCGGCAACACTACTCAATGCCCCCAAGTTGCTACTCAAAGGCTTGAACATACATGTGGTGGGCGAAATGTGCGAAAACAAAGAAGAGGAGGTAATTACGCTATACGATAAAAATAAGCAGGCACAAGCTATTGTGTGCGCTGTTCCGTTTTTGCGTGATAGGGATGTTCGTTCGGTGAAACCGTACGAAAGTATGGACGAAAAAGTGGCTCAATTGGTAGATGGCATATCGGCACATTACGAAGAAGTGGCCAATTTAGCCCAAAAACGCTTGCTGGAATTTGACAAAAAAATGCCTATTGTAGCAATGGGACACCTTTTTACAACTGCCGACCGCAGCAATAATGGCGATGGAGTGCGGGAATTGTATGTGGGAACTTTGGCACATATTGATGGTAAACGATTCTCGAATTTATTCGACTATGTGGCGCTTGGACATATCCACATAGCGCAAAAAGTAGGTGACGAAGACCATAAACGTTATTCGGGCTCGCCCATACCAATGGGATTTAACGAAGCAGCTCAAACAAAAAAAGTGGTGTTAGTAGAATTTGAAAATGGCGAACGAAATATTTCTCAACTGGAAGTGCCTTGTTTCAAAAAACTTACTCGTATTTCGGGCTCTGCCATTTCAATACGACAACAAGTAAGTAATTTAGTTTTGGTAAAAACCGATTGTTGGCTCGAAGTAAACCTCAGCGAAGGCGATAACGCACCTGACTTATCGACCGAATTAACAAGTTTCATCGAAAAGTCAACAGTAACATTGCTTTCGGTAAAAGATACAAGGGCAAAAGTAAATTCAACGTTAACAGCTTCGAAAAATGAGACTTTAGAAGAATTAACACCCAAGGACGTTTTCGAAAAATACTTGGATTCGAATAGCATTTCGGAGGAATTAAAGCCCACATTAACAAGCTGTTTCGATGAAATTTTAATGCACTATAACGAATTGAAAGCTGAAAATCAATAACCATGAAAATCCTAAAATTACGTTTCAAAAATTTGAATTCACTTGCTGGCGAATGGGAAATTGATTTCAGCTCGCCACAATACACTTCCGAAGGGATATTTGCCATTACAGGACCTACGGGTGCAGGAAAATCGACCATTTTAGATGCTATCTGTTTGGGCTTGTATGGAAAAACTCCCCGATTGAAAAATATAACAGCTTCGGAAAACGAAATAATGTCGCGCAAAACAGGCACTTGTTATGCCGAAGTATTTTTCGAATCGCAAAAAGGTATTTTCCGTACCCATTGGAGTCAAAGACGCTCACGCGATAAAGCTTCTGGAGCCTTGCAATCGCCCAAATTTGAGATTTCGGACGAAACAACAACTAAAATTATTGAATCGCAACTTTCCAAAACGCCAAAAGTTATAGAGGATTTAACCGGCATGGATTTCAATCGGTTTACGCAAGCTATGATGCTGGCGCAAGGTAGTTTTGCTGCTTTTCTGCAAGCTTCCGAAAACGACCGCGCTGCCATGCTCGAAGACATTACGGGCACCGAAATATATTCCGAATTGTCGAAATTAGCTTTCGAACGTAATAAAGCGGAAAAAGATAAATTGCACGAAATGGAGCTACAAGCTGGTGTAATTAAACTCCTTAGCGAAGAAGAGCTAATGGCTTTTGAGGCAGAAGTAAATAAAAATCAGCAACAGATTCAACAAAAAAACAAGGATAAAAAAGTCGTAGATGATTCGCTACAGTGGTTGAAGCAAATTGCCGATTTCGCAGCCGAATTGCAGCGGTTAGAGTTGGCCAAAACCAACAACGAAGCTGCCATTATTGAATTTGCACCGCAACAAAATCGCCTCAACAGGGCACTAAAAGCAGCTGAATTGGAAGCCGATTTTGTGCAATTACAAGCCGACCGAAAAGCAGTTGCCTCCAACACTCAGGAGTCGAAACTGATTGTAGAAAATCTGCCAAAGCTCGAAAATGAATGTAAGATTGCCGACAATCAGCTCAAAAACAAACAAGTAGAACAACAAACAATTGCCAAAAACGCCGAAGCCGAACGTGAGATATTTAAAAAGGTGCGCGAATTGGATGTATTGATAGCCGAAAAAAGAAAAACAGCCACTGAAGTTTACAACAATAAAAATGCTACCGAAAATCAAACGAAAGCGCTCGATAAAAAAATCGCAGATTTGAGTGATTTAATTCAAAAATCGGAAAAAGAATTAGCTACTTCGAGCAACTATTTAACACAACACAAAGCCGATGAAGCTTTGCAAGAAGAAGCGCCTATTCTGAAAACGAAAATTGGAAGTTTAATGCAAAATATTAAAATTCTTGATGAGAAAAATTCGGAAATTACAAAATCGAAAAATGATAAATTGCTGGTTGAAAAAGTTGTAGCCACAAAAGGGCAAGCGATTAGTGAGCTGGATAATCAAAATCAAGAATTAACAGCCGAAATAGATAAAATTACAAAAGCCGCCACCGATTTGCTTGCAGGCAGAACGACCGATGATTACCGACGAGAATTGAATTTGTTAAATGAAAACTTGCGCTTGCAGCAAAAAATTGAAAGCTACGAACAAGAACGCACGCACTTGCAGGATGGAAAATCCTGTCCGCTATGTGGCTCTGAGCACCATCCCTTTGCGTTAGGGAATATTCCGCCAAGCGATGCAACCAAAGAACGCATTGAAGCAATAACCAAACTGATGAGCGCAATTGAAAAAACGGACTTAGAAAAACGAACTGCCGAAAATGCCTATCAACGCAAACAAATTGAACTTACTAATGCAAAAGCCGAACTCAAAATTAAACAAAGTGAAATAGAAAATTTCGAAGCAAATTTAAAACAAAAATCGACAGAATATAATCAGTTAACTGAAACGACCAACAATTTAGGTTTCGAAATTAAAAACGCATTAGCTAATTTTGGCATAACAGAAGGCAGCAACTGGCTGCAAGTAAGCGAATTAATTTCAAGTCGCACAGCTAACTGGAAACGCCACAACGAGTCTAAAACAGCTATTGAAGCCGAAATTTTACGTATCGTTGGGGAACGAAATACGCAGGTTGCACTTCGAGATGAAACGCAAGATCGACTAAAAAAATTAAATGATGATTTTGAAACTCAAAAAGAGAATTTAGATAACTTTTCGGCAAAACGAACTGAACTTTTTGGCACAAAAAACACCGACACCGAAGAACAAGCTTTGGGTAAAAAATTAACTCAGGCTGCCGAAGCCATTGTAGCTGCACAAAATATCTTTGCACAAGCTGAAAATTCGCTTAAAAATAAAAAACAACGCGTAGAGGAATTAAAATCGGCTTTAATAGAACTTGAACCGAATTTAAAACAGCTCGAAAAGCAGTTTGAACTAAAACGAGAGGAAGCACAATTTGCAACCGAAAGCGATTTTGCGATGGCGCGATTACCTATGGACGAACGTAATAACTTAAAACAGCAAGCCGAGATGCTTACAAATGTAGCCACAGGCATAAAAGCAAAACTCGAAGAACTAAAAATAAAACTCGAAACAGAAAAAGCTAAAAATTTAACCCAAGAGCCAACCGAAGAACTTCAGCAGCAGGCCACAACCTTTGCGGACGAAATAAACCTATTAATTTCGCGTAACGGAGCCATTACCAATGCTTTAAATACAGATAAAAGTAACCGAGAGCAGTTTGCAGAGTTACTAAATACGATGGAATTGCAAAAAGCCGAGCAGCAAAAATGGGCGCATCTCGATAATGCTATTGGCTCTGCTGATGGTAAAAAATTCCGTCGATTTGCGCAGGGCTTAACATTCGAAATTATGGTACGTGCCGCCAATCAGCAGTTAGCCAAACTCTCTGATCGGTACGAGCTTATGCGCACGCTGGATAGTCCGCTAAGCCTTTCGGTAATAGACAATTATCAGGCCGGTGAACAACGCTCAACAAAAAACCTGAGTGGTGGTGAATCGTTTTTAGTAAGCCTTTCGTTGGCACTTGGATTATCGCATATTGCCAGTAAAAACGTGCGCATCGATTCGCTTTTTCTCGACGAAGGTTTTGGCACACTCGACGAAGAAACCCTCGAAATTGCACTCAACACGCTGGCTTCCATACAGCAAGATGGCAAACTGATTGGCGTAATTTCGCACATTTCGCAAATGAAAGACCGCATAAGTACCAAAATTATTGTCGAGAAAAGCTCAAACGGTCGGAGCACGCTCAGCGGACCAGGTTGTAGGAGAATGGAATAGTTTTTTGAGTGAGAGAATTACTCTAAATGTAATCATTAATACGTTTTCATTTTCGGGCGCAACCTGCTTTTAAAAATCTTGCTATCTGCATATTTATCAGCATGTTGAATGCGTAGTTTCTTTCGGTCTTCTTCGGGAAGGTAGTATATTGTTTGGCATTCTTCACCGCAACAACCATCGTATTTTTTGGCACATTCGGCACATTGTATAAACAGCAAATGGCAATCGTTGTTGGCACAATTGGTATGTGTGTCGGCGGGGCTTCCGCATTGGTGGCAGCGGGCAATTATTTGTCCGTCGACCGATTCGCCGAGGCGCTCATCGAATACAAAGTTTTTGCCATAGAATTTTGAGTCAATGCCTAACAGTTTAATTTGTTGTGCATATTCGATAATGCCACCATAAAGCTGCGAAACATTTTCGAACCCATTATGAATAAGGAACGAACTGGCTTTTTCGCAGCGAATTCCGCCCGTGCAATAAAGTAAAAATTCCTTGTTTTTATCATCCTTAAATTTATCAACAACGAGTTGCATTTCTTCTCTGAATGTGTCCACATCAGGGCAAAAAGCATTTTTGAAATGCCCAATCTCGCTTTCGTAATGGTTGCGCATATCCACCACAATGGCATCCGGATTATCCAATGCTTGGTGAAACTCCAGCGCTGTGAGGTGATTTCCCACTTTCGACAAATCGTACGTTCCGTGTTCCAAGCCGTCGGCAACAATTTTTGGGCGCACTTTAATTGTTAGCTTAAAAAATGATTTTCCATCATCTTCAATGGCATATTTAATAGGCACATTTTTAAGTTCCGGAATTATATACAACTGCTCCAAAAATAATTCGAGATTATGTTCGGGCACGCTCATTTGCGCATTTATTCCTTCCTGAGCCACGTAAATTCGCCCAAAACAGCCCAACGCACTCCAATTGCGATACAAATCGTTGCGAAACTCTTGTGGCTCGTGTATGTTGAAATACATATAAAACGAAATGGTGCGGCGTTTAAATGTTTCTTGCTGAAGTTGTTGCTTTAAAATACGACGGTCGATACGATTTTCTAACATAAAATTAAATTGTAATTATTTAATTATTAAATATATAGTTATTTTATGCAATGTAGACATTGCAAAATAAGATTTTTTATGATTTGTATAAGTAGCAGACTAACAATGAGATAAACAAATTATTGTGTTAAAATTTAATTTGTATTCATTTCAACCTAAAACATATTTTAAAATGATTTGTTTAAGGGATAAAACAAAATAATCAATTTATCAGCAATGAATACAAATAAAGCAATACCTAAAGAGATTGAAGAATTAGAAAACGAAGAGTGGTTTTATTCGCTCGATTACGTGATGCAACAATGGGGTCCCGACCGTGTAGTTGAATTGTTGCGCCAATTGCAAGTGCGGGCACACAAAGCAGGCATCGAATTGCCATTTACAGCTAACACACCCTATATCAACACCATAACGCGCGACAAACAAGTGCCTTATCCGGGAAATCGGGAGATTGAGCGCAAAATAAAAAGCATTATTCGCTGGAACGCTATGGCAATGGTGGTAAAAGCAAACAAAAACGAAACCGGCATTGGTGGACATATTTCGACTTACGCATCGGTTGCTACGCTACTCGAAGTGGGTTTCAACCACTTTTTTAAAGGAAAAAATGCACTCAACGGAGGCGACCAAATATATTTTCAGGGACATTCAACCCCTGGAATTTACTCTCGGGCTTTTCTCGAAGGACGCTTATCACAGGATAATATCTGTAATTTCCGTCGCGAATTGAACCCGAATGGTGGCGTTTCGTCGTATCCACACCCTTGGTTGATGCCTAAGTTTTGGGAATTTCCTACCGTATCGATGGGTTTGGGCCCAATTATGGCTATTTATCAAGCACGCTTTAACCGCTATTTGGAAGACAGAGGATTAAAAGAAACAGCTGGGCAAAAAGTGTGGGCTTTTTTGGGCGATGGCGAAACCGACGAACCGGAAGCATTGGGCGCAATTACGCTGGCTTCACGCGAAAAGTTAGACAATCTTATTTTTGTGGTAAATTGTAATTTACAACGCTTGGATGGGCCTGTACGTGGAAATGGAAAAATTGTGCAGGAACTCGAAGCTGTATTCCGTGGAGCAGGTTGGAATGTGATAAAAGTACTTTGGGGTGGCGAATGGGACACTTTGATCGAGAACGATAACAAAGGAAAATTGGTAAAACGCATGGGCGAAATTGTGGACGGACAGTCGCAAAAATTCTCCATTGCCGATGGCGGATATGTTCGCAAGGAATTTTTTGGTGTCGATCCTGAATTAGAAGATATGGTAAGTCACTTAACCGATGAGCAGATAAAAAAAATGAAACGCGGTGGTCACGACCCCGAAAAAGTTTATACTGCTTTTAATGCAGCCGTTAATCATAAAGGCCAACCCACTGTAATTCTGGCAAATACCATTAAAGGGTATGGATTGGGCGAAAGTGGTGAAGGTAAAAATATTACCCATTCGCAAAAAAAACTAAACGAAGACGAGTTAAAAGAATTCCGCACCCGCTTCGGTATTCCGCTTTCGGACGAAGAAGTGGTGAAAGCACCTTTCTACAAATTGCCCGAAGATTCGCCCGAAATGCAATATCTAAAAAAACGTCGCGAAGCACTTGGAGGTTCAGTGCCGGAACGTCGTGTAGAAGTGCGTCCGATAAAAACGCCACCCGAAGAAGTATTTGCTGAATTTTATAAAAGTTCCGAAGATCGCGAACTTTCAACCACTATGGCTTTTGTTCGTATTCTTACTAAATTATTAAAAGACAAAGAAATAGGTAAATTAATTGTACCGATTGTGCCCGACGAAGCCCGTACTTTTGGTATGGAATCGTTATTCCGCGCTAATGGAATATACTCGCACGTTGGTCAGCTTTACGAACCCGTCGACAAAGAACAATTGTTGTATTACAAAGAAGCCAAAAATGGTCAAATTCTCGAAGAAGGAATTACCGAGGCGGGTTCTATGTCGTCGTTTATCAGTGCCGGAACGGCTTATGCCACACACGGACTAAACATGATGCCGTTTTTTGTATATTATTCCATGTTTGGTATGCAGCGCATTGGCGACTTGGTGTGGGCTGCTGCCGATATGCAAGCAAAAGGATTTTTGGTAGGTGGAACTGCCGGGCGCACAACTTTGGCTGGCGAAGGTCTTCAACATCAAGATGGTAACAGTCATTTGTTGGCTTATCCTGTTCCGAATTTGGTAACTTATGACCCTGCTTTCGCTTACGAATTGGCTGTAATTATTCGCGATGGTATTCGTCGCATGTACGAAGAACAGGAAAATGTGTTTTATTACGTAACGGTAATGAACGAAAATTATCCGATGCCGGCTATGCCCGAAGGTTCGAAAGAAGGTATTTTGAAAGGAATGTATTTGTACCAACCAGCTTCGAATAAAAATGCTACACTTAAAGCTAATTTGCTTGGAAGTGGAACTATTCTGAACGAGACATTGAAAGCTGCTGAAATACTAACTGAAAAATATGGTGTTGGCGTAAATGTATATAGTGTAACAAGTTACAAAGAGTTGCAACGCGATGGATTGGATGTGGAACGTTATAATTTGTTGAATCCGGGTAACGAAAAAACACCTTACGTTTCAACATTAATTAATAACGATGGTGTGATTGTAGCAGCTTCGGATTATGTAAAAACATTGCCCGACTCTATTTCAAAATGGTTGCCTAAACGACTTCACACGCTTGGTACAGATGGTTTTGGACGTTCGGAAACACGCGAAAAATTACGCGATTTCTTCGAAGTGGATGCCAAACACATTGCATTTACAACGCTTTATGCTTTGTACAAAGAAGGTAATTACAAATTGACCGACTTGAAAAAAGCCATGGATGAGCTTGAAATTGATGCTAATAAGTTAAACCCAATGATTTCATAAAATCATTTACCATTTATTCATTTACAATTTACCATTTAAAATGAAAAATTTTAAAATACCCGAATTGGGTGAAAATATAAAAAATGCTACCGTCATTAAAGTACTTGTTAAACCAGGTGATGTGGTAGAGGTGGATCAGCCTTTGTTGGAACTCGAAACCGACAAAGCAACAATAGAAGTGCCTGCTGACATGGCTGGAACCATTGCCGAAATAAAAGTAAACGATGGCGACCAAGTAGAAATTGGTCAAGTAGTTTTGTTATTTAGTGCTGAAACTGCCGAAACGCCAACTCCTACATTTGTACCGGAGCCAATGCCAACACCCGAAGCTGCACCAATTGCTCAAACAGTTGCAGCCGCTGCTCCTGTTGTTGATCAAAAAACTGAATTTGTACCTCAAGCAGCTAAAATTGCAGAATTACCCAAAGTAATAGCAGTAGATAATCAGCCAGCTATTTTACAAAATGCAGCACCAGCTGCGCCTTCGGTTCGCCGATTGGCACGCGAAATTGGCGTAGATGTAAATCAGATAAAAGGAACCGGTCCGAGTGGACGTATTTTGTTAGATGATGTGAAAGCTTACAGCAAAACGCTTCATTTGCAACGCAATGAAGTTCAACACATTCGTGCCGAACAACATGCGGAACCTCTACCCGATTTTACAAAATTTGGTGAGATAGAATTGCAAACGATGAGCAATATTCGCTACAAAACAGCCGAACATTTAAGCTACGCTTGGCATACTATTCCACACGTTACACAATTCGACAAAGCAGACATTACAGCTCTCGAAGAGTTTCGCAAAAGTTATGCAAAAATGGCTGATAAGCAAGGTGTAAAACTGACCGTTACAGCTATTTTGGTAAAAGTGATTGCGTTGGCACTCAAAAAGTTCCCGCAATTTAACTCCAGCGTCGACATGCAAAACAAACAAATTGTGTACAAAAAGTACTTCAATATTGGTATTGCTGTGGATACAGATTTTGGATTGATGGTACCCGTTATTCGGAATGCCGACAAGTTGAATGTGATTGAAATTGCACGCGAAATGAATGTATTGGCAGAAAAAGCCCGTACTAAAAAAGCAGGCATAGCCGATTTAAGTGGCGGTTGCTTTACCATTACCAACTTGGGTGGCATTGGCGGAACAGCTTTCACACCAATTGTGAATGCACCTGAAGTAGCAATTTTAGGCATTTCGCGCGGACAAATGGAACCGGTTTACATTGATGGTAAATTTGAACCACGCTTGATGTTGCCATTCTCACTTTCGTACGACCATCGTGTGATTGATGGAGCAGATGGCATTCGCTTCTTACGCTGGATAATTGATGCCATTGAAAATCCAATGAAGTTGGTGGTGGAGGGAATGTAGTATTGAGTGATTTGTTAATTAGTTCATCAGTTGACTAGTTAACAATTCAACAAATTAACTGATTAACAAATTAACAAAAAACATGAACAATATAGTAGTTATTGGTGGAGGACCGGGCGGATATGCCGCTGCATTTTATGCTGCCGATTTAGGAATGAACGTTACCTTGGTGGATTTGGATAAAAATCCGGGCGGCGTTTGCCTTTATCGTGGTTGTATTCCTTCCAAAGCTTTGCTGCATGTAGCAAAGCTAATTAATGAAACCAAAGAAGCAAAAGCGTGGGGTGTTGATTTTGGTGAACCCAAAATTGATATTGACCAACTGCGTGCTTTCAAAAATAAAGTGGTTAACAAACTTACCGGAGGTCTTGGTGTGCTCTCCAAACAACGCAAAATAAATTACGTACAAGGTAGAGCCAAATTTGCTTCGTCGAAAAGTATTATCGTTACAAAAGACGATGGTTCTTTGCAAGAAATATCTTACGACAAAGCTATTATAGCTATCGGTTCAATTATTGCCACCGTGCCTTCGTTGCAAATCGACAGCAAATACTTGTTAAATTCTACTTCGGCACTTGACCTGCCCACCATTCCTAAAAGTTTGTTGGTTGTGGGTGGTGGATATATCGGATTGGAGCTTGGTTCGGTTTATGCAGCTTTAGGTACAAAAGTATCGGTTGTTGAGTTTATGGATCGATTGCTTCCGGGAGCAGATCAGGATTTGGTTTCACATCTCAAAAAACGCTTAGATCATTCGTTCAACAAAATTATGTTACAATCGAAAGTGATTGAAATTAAAGAAGTTGGCGAAGGATTAACGGTTAAAATAGAAAACAAAGAAGGTGTTGTTGAAGAACAACAGTACGATTATGTGTTGATGTCGATAGGTCGCAAACCTTCAACGGCTGGTTTGGGACTTGAAAACACACAAGTAAAAGTAAACGAACGCGGTTGGATAATTGCAGATAATACACTGAAAACCAACGATGAGAATATTTATGCCATTGGCGATATTGTGGGCGAACCGATGTTGGCACATAAAGCGTCGCACGAAGGACGCGTGGCGGTAGATGCAATCTCGGGCAAAAAAGTAGCTTTCGAACCGCTGGCTATTCCGGCGGTAGTTTTTACCGACCCCGAAATAGCGTGGGCAGGCCTAAACGAGAACGTAGCAACTGCCAAAGGTATTAAATACGAAGTGGCAAAATTCCCGTGGGCAGCCAGCGGACGCGCCACCACACTCGACCGCAGCGACGGGCTGACAAAAATACTTGTCGACCCCGAAACGGAACGCGTATTGGGAATTGGATTGTGTGGCCCCGGAGCTGGCGAAATGATTGCCGAAGCTGTTTTAGCTATCGAAATGGGAGCTACGGTGAAAGATTTAGCACTCACTATTCACCCCCACCCTACCCTTTCGGAAACAGTTATGGAAGCTGCTGAATTGTTCTACGGACATTCGTCGCACATTTATAAACCGGCGAAAAAGTAATACT
>CAMDNO010000007.1 GCA_945902955.1 Porphyromonas cangingivalis | reverse complement strand
GGATTTTCAAACGAAGTTAATGGTTTCAACGCGTTTAAAGTAACCGGTTTTATTATAGTATCGTAATCCGCATTAAATGTAAGTGTTGCTTGCAAATCAGTAACCAAATAACTTTCTGTAAGCGTTTTTGGAACATTGGGGATTGCAGGTTGTTGGTCGAAAATAACAATAATCGACTCCCTCGTTTTTAATGTAAGCGGAAAACGTATCACTCCATTTGCAAATTTATAGTTATCGGGCGTTGAAATTACGCCAGTTAGCGGATTTAAAATGCGTGGAGTTTTGCTGCCCACGCCGAATCTGAATTCTGACATAAAAGTTGTATCGCGCTGATTATATACAAAATACATGTCAGCTTCGCCCTTTTTCTTCCTTATATACATCAACTGCAAAGAGTCTTTGCTTTCAATGGCTAAATCGGGCGTAAGTTTCAGGTAGTCGATAGCCTGTGAAATTGTCATATTGCTGAGGACTTTGCCTTTACCATACACATTAATTGAATCTAAACCCCATAATTTGTCTGCTAATGAATTGAAATTATCCTTATCGTTCAGTATAGCCTGCAACGATAACTGTGTGGTTGGTTTTGGTCCCAGTACAACAGCACCCTGTTCCACCAGCGACGCAATTAACTTTAAAGTTTCGTACTCCATCAAAGTTACATTAGGTAGTACCAACAGTGGATATTCCAAACCATTGTCAATTACAATTTTATGGTTTTCAGCTTTCGCTTTGTTTTGTAAAATATCCAAGTTACATGCTATTGCTCTGTATCCGAAAGGAACACTGTGTAGCATAATATAATCTACATACTGAGGCAACTTATCGCCCACATAGTACAGTATATTGGACGCTATAAACCCCTGCTGCAACACTGATTGAATCCGTGCCTGATAATTCAGCCATTCCGAACTTTGCTCCCAGTACGGATTGTTGCGGTTAAAATGCGACGAGAAAATACCCAACGTAACGCCGGGTTTCTTTTCAACAGGCTGATGTACATAACTATGTAAAATCATTTGATTCATACCCGAACAAAATGCCTTGTCGCCAAACAGCTTGATGTCGGCAGGTGATTCACTGTAACTTGCCATGCCGGTATATGCTTCGGCACCCACAATTGGTTTGCCATAAAAAGTAGCTGCTGTCGCAGGTAAAGCCTCAAAAGGGTAGGAGGGCTTATACTGCGAAAGTCCATCTTTATCAATATCCCACCAAAACTCAAACATCGGCATATCGGCATGCCGGTTAATTTTCAAGACATCAACAGGCGGATAGTTTGATTCACCGTAAATGGCTTCGGCATGCATTTCGAGACCGTTTAGATGACATAATTTGCTGAAATGTCCGTAATAGTTTTCATCTATCAGTTCGCCGATAGTTTTTCGGAAATCGTACAGAAAAGCTTCAGTTAGCTCCACATTACCCACAATTTCGCCACACAAAGCCGGTATCCATTGATAAATACTGTATCCTCTGTATTTTTCAAAAGAAGCAGGCATATCGGCCGTCCAGTTCTGATATTGAGCTTCCCAGCTATCCACAAGCAAAAACTTAAAAGTTTTTCCTGTATAGTTGCCGGCATGTTTTATTAATTTTTCGGCAAAACCCTGAAAGTGTGTATTCAGTGCTGCAGTATCCATTTTATCGCACTCCAGACCTTCGCCTTCGGGTGTAGCAGGAGAGTTTTTGATACTAGTAGTAGTGAAACCAAAACGCAACACACACCAGTTTCCTTTAGGCGCTTTCCACTCCAGAGTGCCATCTCCCGTCATTTTAGCTTTTAGCTCAATTATTTCGTTTGGCTGAACAACAAATCCGTTCGTTGAAGTATTTTTAGTATCGAATGCATGTCGGTTTTCAGCACGTACAGCTACTGTTTTAGCCAATAAATGCGGTGTTGAAGTATGAAAAGCTGGTTTTTCGTTAGCATCGAGCAATTGCACTTCGCACAAGTTGTAATTATTCAATTTTGAGTTATTAAAACTCACTAATTCCAGCTTGAAATATCTTGCCTTAACTTCAGAAAAGTCAATTGATAGTGGTTGATTTATTCCTTTTACATCAAACTTTTTAATCTCTGTAAACTGTGTCCCATCCTGCGACGAAGACAGCACAAAACTTACGCTTATATCATGGGAGTCCATCCATGTAAAACTGATATGCGGGAATATTGCTATTTTCGACGTTTTTACAGCTTTAGGATAATTAAAAAGTAACTTATCGTTCACTCCAACTATCAAGCCACTTACAGGGCTTCCATCATTCAGCTCATTTCCAAGAAGTTTATCATTCAGTTTGCATTCCGGATGTATTTTTGCAAACGACTTCTGTCGAATATCAGTTCGATATGCAAGTACAGTCACATCGCGATAAAAATCTTTTCTCGAAACAGGTTTCTGTAATTTGAGCTTGTATCTTTTTCCTCCTTTCAGATAGGTTTTTGTCCATACAAAATCCTTCATCGAGTTTTCCGGACTTATCCATGGACCACCACTGGTACTCCAACCATCGCAATTATGAGCCCCGATAGTAATTCCAAGTCGTGCAGCTTCCTGCAGCGACCATTGAAACAATTCATACCATTCCGGCGAATTAAATGCAACTCGTTTTATTCCAATTTCTTTGTCTTTCAGGTAGCCGATATTTAGAATTGTAACCTGTGCAATACCTTGCTGCGCCATCGACTCCAAGTCTTTGGTTATTCCATTTTTTGTTACATTGCCATCCATCCAGTGCCACCAAGTGTGCACTTTGGAGGTTTTTGATGGATATTTAAAAGAGTCGGGATGTATAACAGTCTCTGAGTGTTGAGCAACTACCTGCAAAACATTCAGAATTGTTATCATGAAAGCAATAAAATATCTTCGAATCATCCTGATATACTGAAGAAAACAAGTTGCAGATTTAAATTTATAACCCTGCTTCATGCATTAACCGTTGTTTATATTTTATTAATGCTGCTTTTAGCACGTTATAATCTAAGTCCTGAACCTTAATATTTTTATCGATGGATAGCGAAGCAGCAATGGCAGCACTTTGCCCCAGTACCATAAAAACTGGTTCCATACGGATAGACCCAAAAGCAACATGCGTTGAACTTACACAAACAGATACCAACAGGTTACCGCATTGTTTTTTTGTAGGAACAATAGATTTGTAACTGATTGGATAGGGTGCGTTTACGTGTGCTTGTATATTTCCTTCGTTGCGCACAAAGCCTTCGCTGGTAATGTAGCGTTGCGTGTGGTGCGAATCCATGCCATAAGCCGCTAATCCTACAGCATCTTCCACAACCTCAATTGCCTCACAATGTTTTTGCGTAAGTACCACGTCGCTTATCATTCTGCGACCTTCGCGAACGTATAGTTGTTCCTGCCAGCCCTTGCCTTCCTGAAACTCATCTTTGCACATTCCCCATTTCGAAAATTCATTTCTGAGGTGTTCCGGTACACGCGGATGGTTGGCCATGGTCCACATAAAGCCTTTTTGATAATTGCGGTGTTTCTCTTCAATTTCTTTTCGTTGGGCATAACTCGCTTCTACATAATCGTAATTTTGTCCAATAAAATCAGTAGAGAACCCATGTTTGTTGTTGGTATCGGTTTTGCGATTGGGCATCGTTGAATTTATCCATGGTTCACGGTTTTCGCCTGCTTCAAAATTGCGAAAGAGCAATTCGTAGGTTAGCTCGTTGTAGTTTTCAGGTTTTTCGAACGGAATGCGGTTTTCAGGATGATCGGTAAGGCACATGCGATAGCAAAAAGCCTGGAAATTTTTGTCACCAGAGCCATCGGCTGCCAACTTGTTTGGGTTTATACCAGGCAATAAACCACTTTCAGGTTTTCCTTTACAAATATAAGGGTCAATTCCTGATTTTAAATTGTGATTTTTTCCATTTGTCGAAAGTTCATTACGCAGCGTACGACTCGTATCATTTGCCTGAACCCCATTCAATGTTTCGCCATATTCGCTATTCGATTCACGTCCAATGGCATAACTCACGCCAGCGGTAGCCAGCAAATCGCCTTCGTAAGTGGCATCGATAAACATGGCAGCTTTGAATTTTTTTCCACTTTCCATTTTAATGGACTTAATATTCCCCTTTGCTTTTTTAACACCATTTTTTCGGTTTAGGCGTTCGTTGTAAATCAGGGTAATATTTTTTTCGTAGCGGAGCATATCGTGGAAAATATGCAGAGCCACCGAAGGTTCAAAAGTCCATTTAGCATCTTCGTTAGGGTCGGTCATTGTTTGACCACCATCGCGGTATTCTGCTTTGTTTTGCCATTTCCAGTTTTCAGGCTTCGAATAATGCACTTTTACCTGTTGATAAAACTCGCGGGCTATGCCTCCAATTGCCTGTTTATTTCCGATATCTGTCTGCCCCAAACCGCCGGTAGTTAATCCGCCAATTCTGCTTTTAGGCTCAATTAGCAACACTTTTTTACCCATGCGCGAGGCCTGTATTGCCGCACTTATTCCGGCAGAAGTTCCACCGTAAATCACTATGTCATAACTTTTATTAGTTTGACTATACAAAGCAAATATATTTGCTGTAATGAGTAAGGTAAAAAAGAATTTTTTCATTTGTATTTTAAAATTAATGAATTTAGTAAATTGCGTGATGAATTTCCGATAGAAATTCGATATTGTCCCGCAGGTATTACCCAGTTGTCTTCAACCGTCGAATAATAGCGCAACATTTCGGGCGTAATTGCAAAGGTGATAGTTTTTTGTTCGCCGGCTTTTAACTCTATTTTCTGAAATGCTTTGAGTTCGTTAGCAGGTCTGTTTTCTTTGGGTTTAATGGCTGATACGTAAAGCTGAACTACTTCTGCGCCTGTTTTAAGTCCGGTGTTTTTAAGTGTAATGCTCACGCTGGCAGTTTCATTCTGTCCGAACTCTTTTTTGTCCGTATTGATTTTTTCGAACGCAAAACTCGTATACGACAAACCAAATCCAAAAGGATAAAGTGGTGCTATTTTCTTTTTATCGAACCAACGATATCCCACAAAAATATCTTCGAGGTATTCTACTTTGGTTTTCTCGCCCGGATAAGTTCCTAATGCATGTGCAGGACTGTCATTAAGTTTTTTGGGAAATGTGACAGGTAATTTTCCGGAAGGATTTACATCGCCACACAAAACACGGGCAATGGCATTACCGCCCTCCATACCCGGATACCAACTAAGCAACAAAGCCGGAACTTTATCATTCCAGGGCATCTCCATTGGATTTCCACCATTGAGAATGACCACCATATTGGGGTTCACTTTTAGTAGTTCAATTATCAAAGAATCTTGATTATAAGGCAGTTTCATGTTTATTCTATCATCGCCCTCGCAATCCTGACCCTTTGTTTTGTTTAAACCACCAAAAAACAGAACAATATCCGATTTTCGGGCAGCCTCCAACGCTTTGTTGAACAAACTGTCAACTTTCTGTCCTTTAACGGCATATCCCTGTGTGTAGTTAATCAGTACACTATCTTTTAATCTATTTCTAAGACCAGCTAATGGTGAAATTTCGTAACGTGCTTTCAAGGCAGAACTTCCACCGCCCAACAATTGTTCCCGCGTGGCATTATCGCCAATTACGGCAATGGATTTTGTTTTGTATAAATTCAGGGGTAAAATCTGTTTTGTATTTTTGAGCAATACAATTCCTTCATCAGCTATTTTACGGGCTGCCATGGCATGTTCGGTTGTTCCAAACGAACCCAAAGGTCGGTTTTTGTTCATGCGCGTCAGGAAATTAAGTCGAAGCACGCGACGCACTTTATCATCGATAATTTGCTGCGAAACTTTACCCGACTTTAGCATTTCTTTCAATGGATTTGCAAAAAAATAGTCTTTATAGTCTTTGCCTTCAGTTCCCATTTCAATGTCCAATCCATTGATAGCCGGAAGGTAAGTGCTGTGAACTGCGTCCCAGTCGGAAATGACAACTCCTTTAAATCCCCATTTCTTTTTCAGGGTGGTGGTGAGCAGAAACTCACTGTCGCTGGCATAAAAACCGCGTACTAAGTTGTACGACGACATAATGGCTTGTACGTTGGCTTCGCGCACAGCAGCCTCGAAAGGAGGGAAGTGAATTTCGTTCAACGCACGGTTGCTCAATTCCACACTGATAGTGTGTTTGTTTGTTTCCTGATCGTTCAGAATGTAATGCTTCACACAGGCTGCTACGCCGTTTTCCTGTAACCCGTTAATATAGGGAACTACTAATTTTGATGTGAGATGGGGATCCTCGCCCATGTATTCAAAATTTCGTCCGTTGAGTGGGGTACGGGCTATATTTACGCCAGGTCCCAGCATCACATCTTTATTTCTGTATCGCGCTTCAGCACCTATTACTTTTCCCTGAGCATAACTTAAAGCAGGATTCCAACTGGCTGCTAAGCAAGTGAGCGATGGAAATGCGGTACACGAATCGTTGGTCCATTTTGCTGAACTCCATTCGTTCCAACTATTTTCGTGCTTCACACCATGCGGTCCGTCGGACATCCAGATTTCCGGAATTCCCAGGCGAGGCACACCGGAGATACTGAATTTTGATTGCGCGTGCAGCAAGGCAATTTTTTCGTCGAACGTAAGTTTTGAAAGTAAATCTTCAACCCGAACATCGATAGGTTGGTTTTCGTCTAAATAGACAGCCTTATTTGATTGTGCTTGTAAGCTCCAAGCTAACAGTATTGTTAATGATAAAAGAATTCGTTTAGTATTCATTTTTTTGATTTTAATTCTACAAGTTCTTGATTTATTTCAATCACTTTTTGTTCGTCGAGTTTATAAAAAAGCAACGCCACAACAGCCACAGCACTCCAGATAGCCGGCATCAGGGCAAATAGTACGCGCACACCGTTTTCGGTTTCGGCAGTAGCGGGCGCATTGGCCACAAAACCATAGTATGCCAACAAATAACCAGCAATGGCACCTCCAATTGACCAACCAAATTTTTGAGCAAAATTAGCTGAAGAATAGATAAGACCTGTAGCACGCCGACCAGTTTTCCATTCCGAATAATCGGCTGTATCGGCATACATGCTCCACATCATGGCCATAGCTGGTCCAATGGCTAAATTACACAAAGCCTGAAACAAGAACATCAGCGATATTTGGTCTTTACCTAAAAAGTAATATGCTACACTCAATATAGTTCCAATAGCCATAGAGCCCATATAAACATTTTTCTTTCCAACCCAAGCAGCCATTGGTTTTAACAGTATCGTTCCAATAATACTGCAAGCCGTTCCCACCACCATAAAGGTAGAAACCAAGGCTTCGGCACCAATTTTAAATCCAAATAAATCGGCTGTACCTGCATTGTTTACATAGTATTTGAAATAATAAATGATGGAACCATTGCGTATTGCCACATACAAGCAAGTCATTACACCCACTAAACTAAGAATTAACCAAGGCGCATTAGAAAACAAATCTTTCAAATCTCTGCGCAATGAACTTTTTTCATCAGATACTGGTTGAACCCGTTCTTTACAAAGAAAAAAGGTTGTCAAAAACATCACAACTGCCAATACAGAATAAATACCCATTGCAGCCGAAAATCCAAATTGCTCATTGGCAGTACCATCGGTGTTCGCATTTAGCAATCCAAAATAATTGACTAATTTCAACGTAAAACCTTGTACGATAAGTCCACCAACAAAAGCAGAAATAGAACGAAAAGCCGACAAACTGGTACGCTCCAATGAATTATTAGTCATTACTGCCATCAGCGCTCCATAAGGAACATTGATGGTAGAATAAATAAACATCATGGCGGTATAGGTAACGTAAGCGTACACCAATTTTGCACTGGTTGCCAATTCTGGGGTATAAAAACAAAGGAAACCTATTACACCAAAAGGCACTACAGTATATAGAATCCACGGACGAAATTTACCGTATTTCGATTTTGTTCGGTCGGCCATAATGCCTACCAAAGGATCGTAAAAAGTATCCAACATACGCACCACCAAAAACATGGTTCCAGCTGCTGCTGCCGATATACCAAACACATCGGTATAAAAGTACAACAAAAACATGGTAAATGTTTGGTAAAATAAGTTCGAAGCTAAATCGCCTAAGCCATAAGCCGTTTTTTCAACGACAGATATTTTTCCTGATTGTGAATTCATAATCTTCATTTTGTATTGTATTTAGCATTAATGAAAAAGTGTACACCCTGCAATCTCTTGATTATGGATTCCTGGGCCATTAATTATTATTTTCAATATTTCGCCTTCACCCCAATCAAAATAACGTATTTCAATAGGATGAACGCCCTTTTCGAGTGCCACTTTTCCGGATTTAAAAACAAGGTCTCCATTTTTGTTTTTCCCTGCATGAAATCCATCATTGTCAACTACGCAATAATTGCCAATATAAAGCTTGCTGCCGTCGTCCGAAGAAACAGAGAAAGAATAAAGCCCTTTCTCTGGAACTAAAATATAACCAGTTAGTATAATGCCACCACTCTCTTTTCCGTTATTATCAATAACTTGAATTACATTCGTTATTCCTTTTCCCGTTTGTTTCGCCTGCGTTATTTCGTCTGTACCTCTTATTTTGCCTGAATATAATTGATATAATAAGCCTGGTTTCAAGCCAACTGGATTTTTAGCACGAATATACTCCTGTTTTTCAAACATAGCTGTTTTGGTTTTACTTTTATGCCCAAACTGATCAAAGGTAGCCAATTTTAGTGTTACTGTTTTTTTTACAGCAAATGGACAATTGTATTTTAAACCGTTTATTGTTGGTTCTGTCCCGTTCGTTGTATAACGTATCACATGATTTTTAGCTGGCTTGTCCAAACGAAAAGTAGCTTTATCAAAAAAAACAGTTTTAGATGTAAATCCTGTAGGGCTTGGTAGATAATAATTTATATCCGTTCTCTTATACAAACCCAACATTAAATTAAAACGTTTTTGGAACCCTTCCCAATTTTTGTTTTTTGTCTCCGTCCAAGCAATTTCAGCCAATGCAGCAATTCGAGGCATGGTTTGATACTCGACATCCGAAAATTGAGGTGTATGTTCAGCCCATAAACAACCCTCCACCCCTTTTATATATGAATTAAAGGCCGGGTTTAGTCCTTCGGGAATAGGTTCATAATGATATGTTTTATATAAATCTATAGCTCCTTCCCCCAAATTATTATTCCAAGGTTTATCAAAATATAAGTGTGTGGAAGGGGACATAATTAACTTATGACCACTTTCTGCTGCCTCAAGAGCTATTTCCAGTGCAGTTTCGTCTTTCCATGGTTGAATAATTGCCGAAGGATTCATACCACCTTCCAGAATTTCCTGCCAACCAATCATACGTTTACCTTTCGAATTGATGTATTGCTCAATTCTTCTAATAAAATAGCTTTGGAGCTCAAATTCATCTTGTAGATGATTATCTACAATACGTTGCTGACATTTCGGACAGGTTTTCCAAATACGCTTACTACATTCGTCGCCACCCACATGAATATATTGAGATGGAAATAAGTCCATTACTTCATCCAATACGTTTTGCAAAAAAGTAAATGTTTGGTCGTTCCCGGCACAATACGGATCTGAAAAATCCCAATTATCGCCCACATAAGCGCCACTTGCTACTTTTGTATCGCGACCAAAACATGAAAATTCAGGATAAGCTACCAAAGCGGCTCTGGAATGTCCGGGCATTTCAATTTCGGGAATTATTTGAACGCTTCGTTCGGCAGCATAACGAACTATTTCGCGAATGTCGTCCTGTGTATAAAACCCACCGTAGTAAGGTTTATCAGCCTGATATGGTTCGCGTTGCTCATCATCGATATTCCAAATTTCTCCTCTGCGATCTTCGCGCCAAGCTCCTACTGAAGTTAATTTAGGATATTTTTTTATTTCAATTCGCCAACCCTGGTCATCCGTCAAATGCCAGTGAAATACATTGAGTTTGTGTAAAGATAATATATCAATGAATTTTTTTACAAACTCTTTGGTCTGAAAATGTCGCGAAACATCCAAATGCATTCCTCTCCAGGCAAATCGAGGAGAATCCTTTATTGTTTGACAAGGGATTTTGCAATCCATATTGCTTTTGGGAGGCAAAAGTTGCAAAAAACTTTGAATGCCATAAAATAAACCAGCACTGCTTTTGGCTTTAATTTCACAACGAGTTGTTGCAATGTTTAATTCATACGCTTCGTTTCCAATTTTGAGCGTAGAATCAACAACTAAATTTAAAGTAGATGGGGCTTTATAATTTTCAGAAATAATTTCCAAATCAAAACCCGTTACATTCTTGATTTGAGTTTGAAGGTAAACATAATCTTTCGAAATACTTGAAGGTGTAATGACTGTTGAACTGTTCAACTTAAAAACGCCTTTATGAAATACAACTTGATTAGGTTGAGGGATAATCGTGCAAATCTGAGCAATTATACTCGTAGAAATAAAGAAAAAGATTAAGAAAAAAGTACTTTTCATTTTCAATAATAAAAATTAATTGAGTGATAATTTTTAAAGATATTGCTAAATTCAGATTCTAATTATTTTTATTATTAACCACAAGTTGATGTTAAAAATCAGTTTTCAAATGAGGCATATAGAAACCAGTACTCAAAATCCATTTCTTGGTCATCTTTGCCATCGCATTCGATTTTGATAATATTGTTAACGTCCAAACCAAAAGCCTTTTCTTAGTTACAGAAATTTCACCTGATTGTGTGTTCATTTTTCGTTTTTTTTTTAATTAGAATGCATGGATTCTTATTCTGATTTTGTCAAACAACCATGCTTGTTGTATTTTTATAAAGTTGAAAAAGACCAAAACTTTAAAGCTATGAATGAATATTTAAAGAGTAACGATATACATTTCGCTGCCGTGTGCCGGCAGTTTTACAAGTAATGTATTGTTTACATTTAAATCCGATTTTCGCCAAACATCCCGTATTTTTAACGGATTATTTATACCAATTTCAGCAAGCGATAGTTTTATATCCCTTTCGCTGTAACCAAAATTAATCAGGGCTACAGCCATTTTATTACCTGAAAGGATCTTTTTTAAAACACGAACATCACCATCTTGCTTTACAACTCCCGCCTGTTTACCCAGTTTGTCCTGATTAATTGCTAATACTTCATTATTCTTTAAAAGACTTAAAGTATATTCATCCATCGACTCAATATCGCATCCCAACAAAAGAGGTGCCGACAACATACACCACAAGGTCATGTGCGTATATTGTTCGTAGGTGTTAAGTCTGGTTTCTCTTAATCCTTTTCCCCAACCAACTTTACCTAGTATCAACATATCCGGATCGTTCCATTTTCCAGAACCGGCATATTTTTCTAAACCAAACTGAGCCATAGAAATTGAGCTCAATGTTCCCCATGTATCCAATATATCGCCGGTAGTTCGCCAAAGTTGTCCACCCACCATGTCTCCCCATTCCGACACCTTACCCATTCCATATTGACATAAACTATATACA
Organism: Porphyromonas cangingivalis; assembly: GCA_945902955.1. Lineage (GTDB taxonomy): Bacteria > Bacteroidota > Bacteroidia > Bacteroidales > Paludibacteraceae > Paludibacter. The sequence continues at coordinate 50,144 of CAMDNO010000007.1, read as the reverse complement.
ATATCCCTTTTTTGAGTTTTAAGAGCAGAGTTCATAACAATATAAGGCTTTTGCAATTCTGACAAATCAGTTTTACTTTTTGCTATTGACTCGTACGAACACCAATCGTATTTCAGGTAATCAACACCCCAGTTAGCATAACTTTCTGCATCTTGTTGTTCATGTTCGTAGCTTCCTAAAAAGTTTCCACAAGTTGTTTGTCCCGGTGACGAATAAATACCAAATTTCAAGCCTTTACTATGAATATAGTCGCTTAAGCCTTTTATGTCAGCAAATTTTTCATTCGGATTAAGCCTTCCATCTGCCTCGCGTTTTGGTGCTTGCCATCCATCATCAATATTTATGTAGCTATAACCGTATTCAACCAATCCGGTTTCTTCGAACATATCAGCCACTTTTTTCACAATAGCTTCATTTACAGTTAAACCATAAGCGTTCCAGCTATTCCAACCCATAGGCGGAGTCAACAAAAGGGTGTCACCTATAACAATTTCAAACTCTTGTTTGTCATTCCCGTAAGCATTTTGTGCACTTACAGTTGCTGTATATCGTCCTCGGGCAGCAACCACACCCGTAATTATTCGCTTGGTTGAATCAAAACTTAAGCCCTTTGGCAAACCATCTATTTTAACCGACACTGGTTTTGCCCCCGACACTGGAATTCGATATAAAAAAGGAGAGTCTGGTCGGGCACCATATACGCGTGGGCCATTTATCGAAGGAAGATTGCTTTCCTTTGGCGTCAGAATAAATGGATCTATCTTTTCAATATTATAAAATGCTGTTGGTGTTAATCCCTTCGAGTTATACGTAATTTTAGCGTCTACCCAATTTGCATGATCTCCGTGCTGACCATCACCACCATCTTCGATAACCAAATTTATTTTTTTTGCATTTTTTAATCTGATTCGAATCTTTTGTGGAGTGCTATTTGCATGCATCAATCGGCTTTCGAAACTCAATATATCATCAACATACACCTTGAAAACAGCAGTTCCACCACTACGAAAAGCAGCGGCTCTATCATCCATACCAACAATAGCTTCGAAACTGATAGCATTTGTATGTAAATTAATCGTAAAGTCGCTAAAAGCATGTGTTCCAATACCTCTTTTAAATACCTTACCGTTAAGCGTTAATGGCTGCCTACCTTCAACACTAAATTTTTTCTTTGGCTCATCCCAACCACTAATCATGGTCGACAAATTCATTTCATCTAGCCAGCATATTCTAATTTTTGCTGATAAAGAACAAGCAGAAAGCAACAATATAAATACAAGTGTAATGTATCTGAATGTATGTATTCTCATAATAGTTTCAACCTTTTCTTGAAGTTTAACAAAAAGTTTTTTTATTTTTGGAAAAGCAAAATTACGAAACACGTTTTCTTAAAGCATCCAGTTCTCCGCTGATTTTTTTCATCATCGTTTCGTTGAGCGGGTAAATAAACATAAACAATGCACCAGCAAGTGTACCTATTGCCGGAATGAAACTAAGCATCATTCGAATACCGTTTTGCGCTGTTTCGGTTTGCACTTCGTTGGCCTGAAAACCATAATAACCCAACAACCAGCCTGCTAAAGCACCGCCAATGGTCCAGCCAAACTTTTGCGACATCGACGAAGCCGAAAAAATTAATCCTGTTGCACGACGTTTTGTTTTCCATTCGGAATAATCAGCCGTATCGGCATACATCGACCAAATAAGCGGGAAGGTGATACCTGCACACAAACTAATTAAAAATTGTGTAGCAAAAATCAGGTTGATATTACTTCCATCGATAAAATAGAAAAATACGCTTAAGCCCGTGGCAATAAGCAACGCCGACATAAATGTGCCTTTTTTACCAATCCGATTAGAAATTGGAACTGCAAGTAAAACCCCCACGATATTGGCTGCCTGACCTATCACAAAATACATGCTACTTAGCGTAATAGTCAGTTTCAACGAATTTATTGCAAAAGCATCCTGTGTATGAACGTAATATTTAAAGTAGTAAATGGCAGCACCATCGCGTATAGAATTAAAGAAAATGGAAGCAATACCGGCTCCCAGCAAAATAAACCAAGGGCGATTCACCCAAAGATCTTTTAAATCTTGTTTGAGTTTTGTTTTTTCAACTACCGGCTTCACACGCTCGCGTGTCCATTTAAAACAAAACCAGAAAAATAGTATGGCAATAAGTGCAAAAACGACTGCAGCATACTGCCAGCCAATTTTTAAATTTTCGACACCCCCCATATTACTAAAAACACTCACCAATGGCTCGGCAATGGCAAGTACAAGTAAGCTGCCACCAAAAGCAAAAGTCATACGATAGGTGGCCAAAGATGTGCGATCTTTTCCGTCCGACGACATCACACCCAGCAATGATGCATAGGGTACATTAATCATCGAATATACCATCATCATAAGCGAATACGTTACGTAAGCATAAATCAATTTGCCTGATGCATCAAACGAGGGTGTAGAGAACGTTAACACTCCGGCTATGCCAAATGGTATCATCATCCAAAGCAAATAAGGACGGAATTTTCCCCATCGGGTTTCGGTACGGTCGGCTAAAATGCCTACAAAAGGGTCGAATGCAGCATCCCAGATACGTGTAATGAGAAACATTGTGCCCACAGCTACGGCCGAGATTCCAAAAATATCGGTGTAAAAAAACATCAGATACATGGAGAAAAGCTTCCAAAACATGGAAGAGGCTGCATCGCCAAATCCGTAACCAATTTTTTCTTTTAAACTTAATTTTGATACCATGATTTTATAATATGTTGATTTAAAGTAGAAGCAGTTAGCTATTTTGTTGAGTTTTTGAGTATCTGTAGTTGAGTATTCAGCCACTCATTCTTAAGTTTCGAATACTCACTTGGTAAACCATGTCCCGAGTTTGGATATACGTGATAACTTTTGGGGACGTTGAGTTGGTTGTAAGCCGCAAAATTAATATGTGGCGGACAAGTAGTATCAACCAATCCTACTGCCATAAAAACAGGACATTTAACCATTGGAGCTAAGTTTTTAATATCAAAATAGCTCAGGTTTTCATATAATTGTTCGCGACTAAAGTTGGTATCCTTTTTTAGATAATTTGAGAATTCATCTCCCGGCCACGAAGCTACTTTAAAATAATCGGGAAAATCGGACAGAAATGGCACAGATGGAATACATAGTTTTACCCGTTCATTGTCGAGCGCAGCAGTAGCAATACTTAAAGCACCACCCTGACTTCCACCTTGCACTACTAAGTATCGGGTATCAACTTCGGGTCGGCTACACAAAAAATCGACCGCACGAATACAATCCATGTAGGCGCCACGGTAAATATAGCGCTCTTTGTCTTGCACATTGTGTTGTAAATATCCGGGAAATCCGGGATTTAGCTCGTCCCTACTATTTCCATGTCCACGTACATTGAGCAGAAATTCCGGCATTTCAGTTCCTGCCTTAGCAGATAGGATTTTCTGATTCGAACTATATCCTTGTAAAAAAAGTGATGCAGGAAATTTTCCTTTTGATTTAGGACGGGCATACCATCCACGTATTAGCAAATTATCTAACGACCGCATTTCGACTAAAAACACCTCCCTTTTATCGTTACACAACGAATCCTGGCGTATCATTTTAAACTGAGGATCCACAGCAGCCAACTCTCGTTTGGCGCGCATCCAGAAGTTCTCAAAATCAGGTTGTCTATCTGTAGGCGATACAATCTTTTCTGGACATACACCAAAGGTGATTTTTTGAGAGATATTATTAAGGCTACTGTTCAAACTTAGATGCAAAGTGTAAAATCCAGGTTTGTATTTCATTTTTTTCACTATAAGGTTTTGCACTTTCGAAGGACCAACTTTTAAGGGCATGGTCCACTTTTGAATTTCTTCTTTGAAATCATTTACTAATCGAAATTCAACTATACCTTTAAATGAAATCACGGAACTATTGTCCAGTTTGATTGAAAAGTCAACATTGTTTTCATCAGTAAAAATTTGATTTTCAGACGGGAAAATAGGGATAATCTTTAGTGAGGTTTTAAGTCCTTTTACCAACAACCAAGTATTATCAGTCATTAAACCACCATTACCTGCATCGTCGTAAACGCGAATTGCAATGGTGTTTAGCTTTCCAAAAGCAATGTCTTGTACGGGAATGTCACAATTCGTAATTTTGTCGTAAGCACCAATGTAAGCAGGAGGCAATTTACCTGTTTCGGTTACCAATTTGCCATTCAAATATACCTGAGCTGCATCGTCAATCATTCCTAACTGAAGATTAAAACCACCATTTTTCAGAGCTTCTTTTTTTAGCGATTCAGGAATTAGGATTGACTTTCGGTACCAGGCAAAACCGTTATAATCTGCAAAACCCTGTTCTTCCCAACGCAAACCGGACTGAATTGTTTTCCAATGGTTTGAATTGTACAAAGTTTCTTTCCACCGAATGCTATCACCTGTGGAGAATTGCCATTTGTTATCAATAAGATTTTGAGAAAAGATAACGCCTGATAATAATAAAACACCTAAAAGTATACGAGTTTTCATTTGATTGTAGTTAACATTGTTTATTGCGGCAAGAATGCAAATTTACAAATAATCCACAAAGAAAGTATATTCCTTTTGTGGATTAAATATTTTTCGTTGCAACGAATTTATATATGGCGTCTATTTAACTTAAATGATTCAACTCAACAGTTTTTGGTTGAATAGATTCTTGTTTTTCGAAATACTCTTTATTTGCTTTAATTAATTGTTTTATGGATTGAACCGACTTTTTAGAACGATACCCATCGGCAGGAGAATTCAAGCAGTAATCGAGCAATTTTTCGATGGTCGACGTGGCAACATGCATACGGGTGTCCGACGAAGCATAATAAATTTTTACGCTTCCATCGTTATCCACTATCCAACCATTCGAGAACAGAACATTCGAAACATCACCAATTCGTTCTTCGTCAATTGGTGCCATAAAGTAGCCTGCAGGTTCAGCAATTAGCTTCCAAGGTTGTTCAAGGTCGGTGAGGTAGAGGTATAATACATAGCGCAGACCAGCGGCACAATTTCTTACGCCGTGAGCTAAGTGTAGCCAGCCTAATGTTGTCTTAATAGGATGTGGTCCTTCGCCGTTTTTTAATTCTTTAATAGTATGATAAAACCGGTGATTGATAATTTCCTCGTTTGTAATTACCGGGTTTTCCATCGAATCAATCAAAGCCCAGCCAATTCCTCCTCCACTACCTGCATCAATAAAACCGTCTTGAGGGCGCGTGTACAAGGCATACTTTCCGTTCACAAATTCGGGATGTAATACCACATTGCGTTGTTGACTTTTTGATTGCAGGTCGGGTAGCCTTTCCCAGTTGAACAGGTTTTTAGTGCGTACAATACCTGCAGCAGCCACAGCCGACGAGGTATCACTGGCAGGAGCATTTGGATCTTTACGTTCGGTACAGAAAATACCGTAAATCCAACCATCTTCGTGTTCGGTAAGACGCATATCGTACACATTGGTGTCCGGATTTTCTGTTTCCGGAAGTAATATCGGTTCGTTTATAAAACGGAAATTATCGATGCCATTTGGACTTTCAGCAATTGCAAAAAATGATTTTCGGTCAAATCCTTCTACCCTTACAACCAACAAATATTTTCCATTCCACTTAATAGCTCCTGAGTTCAATGTGGCATTCACTCCAATGCGTTCCATTAAGTGCGGGTTTGTAGATGGATTAAAGTCGAATCGCCACTCTAAAGGAATGTGATTTGCTGTAATGACAGGGTTTGTGTATCGTTCAAAAATACCATTATCCGAGTATGTTTCTGTGTTAGGCGTAGCTATTAACTCTTCGTGATTCAGCGTTAATTCCTTCAACCTTTTACTATATTCTTTCATTTTGTGGGTATTTACAATTGCGTATTTTGTTTTTTTCTACATGTAAAATTAGTACCTATTCGAGTAATTTTATAGTACTATTCTATCATTAATACATGTATTTTCTACAAATTATGGCTTAGGCTTAATTCGAAATTTTTAGAGAAAAAAGGAGATTGATTTATGAGACCAATCTCCTTTTCGTAATAATTCACTTATTATTGTTGATTTTTTTGATTAACGAACCACTTTAATTTGTTGATTGTTAGCCTTGATAATATAAACGCCCTTGTTTAAAGATGATAAATCAATAGTGTTTACATTTTTCAGCATAATCATGCTTTTACCAGTTACGTTAAATACTTCTACATTAGCTGATTGTGTTAATTCCACTTTATTTGGAGTGGTTCTACCAAAGATAGAAGGAACATCTTTTACCGATTTAACAGCTGTAAGAGCTTTCAATCCCAATAAGCCAGCTTTATACGTTACTGCATAAGCTGAATTTGATTGGGCTGCCCACCAATACTCAGCAGGTTTAGCTACCGGAGTAGCTGCTGTATTTAAAGCATCGTTGGTATCCAAATCTATCACTTTTAAATCGAATGAAATACCCTTGCCACCATTTAAACTCCTCCAGAATGCGGGAGTGAAATCAGGACGTTGAGTACCTGTAAGTGCAGGGTAACCAATGGTGATAATTCTTTTTACAACGCCGCTTCCCGAAGGTGTTTTGTCTTTTGCAAATAAGTTAGCAGTCAATACAGCAGTTGTTCCACCCCAATTGATAACGCCTACATTAGATGCATTGGCTGTAACCATCATAGCTGCACTAAATGCATCTTTACTAAACGTAGCTTTGAATGCTCCAAAATCAGAATATCTGCCGTATTGGAACCATGGTCTTGGGGTTGTACCCGAAATAGTAGTATTCGCCGAACCGTCAAGTTTTAGGTAAGGTGCCCAAGCTACTTCTACGGTTTCGGTACCCAAATTATCATCGTCGGTGTATTGTAACAAAACATACATATTCAAGTCGTCGTAAACCACTTTAAATGCACCCGCAAAATCGGCAGCACCAAAATGTGAAGCTGCCAATCCCCAGTTTTTAGCAATTGGGTAACCATTACCAGGAATCGAAGACCAAATAGCATCGAAGTTAGCAGTTTCAGGGTCAAAATCAGCAATCGTATCAGCATAAGCTACCGGTTGTACAATCTTGTTTATAGAATCCTGAGTTTCGGCTGTTCTTTCATCTGCAGTTGGACGAATACTATTCCAAGTAAAACTACTGAAATCCCAGTTTTTAATGTATTCAGCATCGCTCACCTGAGCCTGAATCGAAAGCGCAAACATAAATGCTGCGGCGAAAATTGTAATCATTGTTTTCATAATAAATAATTTTAAATTGTTAATTGAATTGATATTAAGTGAATTGTTCTTATTTCTCGATTACGGTAACCGTATATACATCACCGGCTGTTGTGCCTTTATAGAAAGTAAATACTTTCGGTGTTGTAAAGTCATTTACAGTTACTCCATTGGTTTGGTTTACGGATCCAATGCGTACAGTTCCGACCGAACCTTTCCATTTAGCTACTAATTTTGTAATATCGGTACCTTTAAGCACGTCTATTGTTATGGTTTTATTTGTCGTATTAATCACACCTACAGGAGCGGGTACTAATCCTGCGAAAGTAAATTCGCTAACCGGATTTTGAAGCGACAAATTAATGCTGTACTTTTTTTCTGCTTTATTCTGAGCCACTATAGTTAGTTCTTTAGCTGTTGTAGTAAGGTTATAACGCCTATTAGTAGCACTATAGGCCGCTGTACCTACCATAACAGTACTTAATGGCGATGATTCCACTGTAAATTTCAATCGTGTTGTAACGGTAGCATAATTCACAGCCAAATTGATAATGCCGTTCACATGGTCAATTACTCCTACTTCGCCATTCGAATCCGAATATCCAAGAGTCGGCTCGTTTTTACCCAATTCGAACTTTGTCAATAAGTTCTCGGATGAAGGTGGAAAAGTAGCTATTTTTACGGTATATGTTTTTTCAGTTCCTTCTTTCGATTTTACGGTGTAAACTACATTTTGCTTGAAGTCGTTGATGGTTACATTTGATGTTTGTTGCTGTCCGTTTACAAAAACGGTGGACTCGTTAGAATCTAATTTGAAAATGGCTTTGAAGTCCATACTTGTGTAAATATCCGGCAAGCTAAATAAAATCTCATTCTGAGAGTTTATTGCTCCTTGTTTATCAACACCATCAATGTTCAAATAAAACTCTGTGATTGAATTACGTTGGTCTACAACGGTTATATCTACGGTTTTTTCTTTCCGTATTATAGTTTCACCATAATCGCCAGCACTTGTCGACACTACCGTCAGTTTGTAGGTACCAGCAGTACTATAGGTTACCATCATGGAGTCTGCCAAGTTAAAGTCGGATCCTGTGGCTTTAGCTTCGCCATATACTTTACCGGTATTGCCATCATACAGCGTTACAAACTCTCCCGAACCTTTCAGAATAACATAAAACGGTGTTCCGGCCAATGCAGTGGTATTGCCATCGCGCTCAAACGAAAGCATAAAGTCGGGGTTTACTTCAATTGGTTCTTCTGCACCACAGGATGTTAAACACACCACAGCAAAAAGTGCAATTATGATTTTATACATGAATTTCATATAGATTTATTTTTTAAAAAATTCTACTTTATACAATTAGTAATTCAATTCCTTAATCCGGAAATTTACCAGCCCGGATTTTGTTTTAGAGCTCCTTTGTTAGCATCAATCTCGTATTGTGGGATTGGTAAATACATGTTTTTCTTAGGATCAAATTTTGAACTAATCATAGTAGATAGGTTAATTCCAAAATTAGTATCATAACTCCAACGTATTATGTCGTTGTAACGAAGTCCTTCGGTAGCAAGTTCCACATTGCGTTCATGTACAATGTTTTTTGGATTCAAATCGGCAACTGCAGGCATATCTACTCTGGCACGCACTTCATTTAAAACGGTTAAACCAGCAGCAAGGTCGGTATCCGATTGATAACAAGCCTCTGCATACATCAACAACACATCGGCATAGCGAATTACACGAACATTTACCGGAGAAGCTGCAGGTGCACTACCATAATTGTAAGTAGGATAATGGTATTTCTTTAAGCCCAATGCTTTACTCAAACTAAAACCGGTATATACAGATGTATACAATCCTCCTTTCGTATTAAGCGATCCGTCGAAAGGAATAGCATAGCCCGATTCGGGACGCCAATCCATTAAATCGCCATCCACATAACAAGTAGCATAAGCGCGTGGATCTTTTGTGTAACCTGCCGGATGAGCCGAAACATCTTCAAATTCGTTCCATAAAGCAGGGTCAAGTACCATATTGCGGTAACCCGAAAGATGCGTAGAGAAATAGATGGATAGCATGTTACCCCCCATTAAATAAGCAGGAAGATTGGTGTTGCGACCTGGGTTATCGTTGTATTGAATTTCCCACAAAGACTCCTTGTTGTTTTCGGCCTTGTAGGTATTTGTTCCAACCGGAATATCGATGTATGAGAAATTTGCCAATAATGCAGCCTGATAATTTTCTTTTGTCTTTTGAGCCGGTAATGTCAATGCGTAATTACCACTGGTCATAACAGCTTCGAAAGCATCTTTCGACTTTTCGATATTTGCTTTTGCTTCCGGAGTATCTTCTTTGTCGAATCGCAGGTAATAATGATAATGTTTGTATAAAAGTGCCTTGCCCAACATGGCGTTTGCAGCTCCTTTTGTTATACGACCGGTTTCTGCTGATGGATATGCAGTTGGCAAGTTTGTTGAAGCAAATGTCAAATCCTCTTCAAGTTTTGTCCAGAATTGTTCGCGTGTTCCGTTCTTATATCCACTAAGTGCGTCAGTTGGAATATTGGTTTCGTCGTAATATATCGGAGTGTCGAATACTGTAACTAAGTAAAAATAACACATGCCACGTATAGCCTTGAGTTGACCTTCGTATTCATTGTATTTTTCAACACTCATTTTGTCTTTCAACCCATCCATTTTACTTAAAATATCGGAGGTACGAAACAGGCCGTAATATAAGTCGGCATATAACTCCTTAATATCATTATCCGAAGCGTTAAAATTCATAATATCAAAACCACTCATACCTTCGAACCAAATGTAAGAGTCTAATGAATTAAAAATCTTAAAATAATTAAGACCGAATATGCCCCAATAAGCTATGGAGGTATAGGCAGCGTTCGTTGCAAAAATCAAATCATTTTCAGTTTTTAAGAATGAAGAGTTGTCGAGCAAATTCTTATTCTCAGTTTCCAAAAAATCGTCCGAACATCCTGTAACTATCAAAAATGATAGAAAAATTATCAATAATTTTTTCATTTTCTTGTATATAAATTATATATTAACGTTTAATTAAAAGCCTAACTGAATACCAAAAGTAAATGACTTAGGCATGGTGTAAGCACCATTGTCTACCCCTGAGTTTAACGGATTCCCTGATATAAAACCTTCCGGATCGCGACCTTTGTAACTTGTGAAATTGTAAAGATTAGAGGCATTTACATAAACTCTGAAAGTACTTATGCCAATAGGTTTTGCTAACTTTTGGGGTATGTTATATCCTATTTGCAAATCTTTAACACGAAGGAATGATCCATCTTCAATCCAAAAGGAGGATATCTGATCGTTTTTATTTATATTCTTTGTATCAACTCTTACGTGTGTTGTCGACGCATTTTCGGGCGTCCAATAATTTTGACCATAATCGGCTAACTTATTGTGCATCTGATCCTGTGTATTCATACTCGATAAATTAGCACGCTGTTCATTATATATGTCGAAATCACCTATTCCGAAAAGGAACATGTTAAAATCAAAATTTTTGTACGAACAGTCGAATCCAATTGTGTAGGTATAGCCCGGAATAGTTTTACCTATTATCGTTTTGTCGAGTGCCGAAATAGCACCATCACCATTTAAATCTTTGTATTTAATATCGCCCGGCTGTGGCATTTGACCTTCTTGCAAAGCGAATTTATATCCGGCTAAGTTGATTGTGTTGTCAGAATTGACTGAATAAAATGCATCTGTTTGTTGGATAATGCCTTCAGAAACGAAGCCATACAAAGAGCCAATTGGTCTGCCTACAACAGTGCGGTTGTTTGTGCCGGTAATATTTGGCGTTGGCATGTAATTTACAGTGTTTGATATGCTTGTAAAACTACCCATGATATTATAATCAAAATCATTTCCAATTTTATCCCTCCACTGAAGCGATAATTCTAAACCTTTATTCTGTATGTCGGCAGCATTAAACCAGGGCTTGGCAGGACTGCTAGTTAATATTCCCATGGCAATGGGTAGTGGAACCTGTACTAAAAGGTCTTTGTTGGTTTTTATATAATACTCCACGGAACCAACTAATTTTGAATTTAACAATGCAAAATCAAAACCTGCATTTAACATTTCAGCTTTTTCCCACTCAATTTCAGGATTTCCCATCTGAGCAAAGGTGTAAAGTGCTTTGGCCACCTGTTGATTGTTTCCAAATACAGGATAGAAATCATTGGAATTTGTTATTTGATTTACGTACTGAAAACCACCGCCGATATTCGAATTACCTGTTTGTCCCCACCCGACTCTCATTTTCAGCAAATCAAGGTTTCTCACATCCTTAAAAAAATCTTCATTAATTTTCCATGCCAACGAACCGGAATAGAAGTCACCTCTGCGATGTCCGGGTCCGAATAGCGAAATGCCGTCGGAGCGCCACGAAGCGGTTACATAATATTTTGATTTATAATCGTACATAATGCGGGCTAAGTACGAAATCATGCGAAGTTCTGAGAGCCCTCCGCTTACCAAAGCTGGAGAAATTGCACTACCTCCATTGCTTAGGGTATTTAATGATTCAAAATCAAAGCCATTTGCATCTCCGGATATGTAGTTTACTTCTTGTTGTCGTACCGTATGCACTGCAGTTGCTTGAATATTATGTATTTGGTTGAACAGTTTTTTAAATGTAACCTGACTTTCCATATTAAAATTCATAATAGAAGTGTAACCTTCTTTCAAATCAGAACCTCCGGTATAGCGATTCAAATCGAATTGTTTCATCCACGCTCTAGACCTGCTGTTAATGATATCAACCGAGGGAGTGAATTTAAAGGACAAAGCGGGAGTCACATCAATTAATGCGTACATACTTGCAGTTGTATTTGAAGAGTAGGACATGTTTGACCCATTCATTGGCGCTGCAAGTAAATTTGGTTTATCATTATATATAGTATTCAAATAACCAATTCCTGGTTGTAATGTCGATGTAAGATTGTTTTCGGCATCGTACCAAAACTGCATTTGATAACTTTCAAATCCACCTTTTAGATCAGGATTGTGTACTCTCATCAAAGGAGAAGTATTCAGGTCGTAGATAGAGGACTGAATATTCATAGGTGATTCGCCTATGCTGTAATTTGTACTTAAGTTTTCACCAATTTTTATGTGTTTACCTAATTGGAAATCGGAGTTTGCACGTATCTGAAAACGTTCGTGTGTGTTTTTAATTACGGTTCCATCTTCGTTGAGATAGCCCAATGATATATTAAAATTACTATTATCGCCACCACCGGCAACTGATAAATTGTAGTTTTGATTAAACCCATTTTTAAAAATTTCATCTTGCCAATTTGTGCCCTGTTCCCAGCCTTCGCCATAATATTTTTGACGAAATTCCGGCGATAAGGCATGTGCCGGATTTACGAGATTATTATACGTTTTATCTAATCCATTAGGAGCGAAAAGTGCTTTCGAATAAAAATCGGAATACTCTTGTGCATTCATTACATCGTATTGACGTGGAGCCAAATTTGAAGTCAGATAAGTATTGAAATTCACCTGAGGTTTGCCTGATTTTCCACGTTTAGTAGTTATAATTACTACTCCATTTGAACCATTGGCTCCGTAAATAGCCGAAGCTGAAGCATCTTTTAATACCTGAAATGATTCAATATCTTGTGGTTGAACACCATTAATATTAGAAACCTGAATACCATCGAGTATAAATATTGGATCGGCGCTTTTGTTGATGGAACCTACACCGCGTACACGAATGGTAGCAGCTCCACCGGGAGCACCACTTTGCGACACCAAAACACCCGGTGCTTTTCCTTGCAAAGCTTGTGCAGCACTTGTTGCGGGGTTGCGGGTAAGTTCTTTGGCCGAAACAACTGCTACCGAACCGGTCAAATCCGATTTTTTAACCGTAGCATATCCAATGGAAACTACTTCGGCAAGCTGGGTAGAGGCGGGTTGTAGTTTAATGGTGAAAGTTGTTTTTTCGCCTACGGCAACTTCTTCTTTTTCGAGGCCGATATAGCTAATTACCAACACATCGGTAGGCTTGACACTGATACTAAATTTACCATTAATATCGGTGATAGTACCTGTAGTACTTCCCTTTACAACAACTGTTCCACCAATAAGGGGTTCATTTATTCCTCCATCGATTACAGTTCCGGTAACAAGTTTTTGTGCGATAATAAAGTGACCAATTGTCAACGCCAAAAGAAGCAGTAGTGTTCTTGCATGCTTTTGAATGTGATTTCTTTTTTTCATTTGTTATTTCATTGATATTATGATGTTTACTTAGATTTAAAGCAAGTATAGACTCAATAGTTTGTAAACCTTTAAACAGTATCTTTAATTACTACTTAGGTGTTTACTATTGACATTACAAAGATATTGTATGAGATGCTGAAAAAATGATAGTTTACTATCGAAAAATGATAGTTTTTCGACAAATTGCAGTTTTTTTGTAATAAATGTTAGTAAAAAACAACGAAGGTTCGAAAATTAAATTAATTTTCGAACCTTCATGTAGTTATCTCTGAACTCCTTCGGAGAGCAGCCTTTACGGCTTTTAAAAATGCGGTTGAAGTTGGATAGATTGTTAAATCCACACTCGTAACAAATTTCGGCTATGGAGCTGTTCGAATAAACAAGTAGGTTTGAAGCTACCCCCAAGCGTAAATCGTTGATATATTCGACAAAATTTTTTCCGGTTTTCTTTTTTATAAACCTACTGAATGAAACTTCGGAAAATCCAAACTTTGCCGCCACTTCGCCTAATCGCAACACAGTTTTGTAGTTGTTTTCGATATAGCTCATCAAGCGCTGTATTCTTTTGTCTTCGGATAATTCCACCTCCTCCACAAATGATTGATTGCAAAGTGTTCGGGCTTTATCGTCGTTGGAGAGCTCGTACAAAATGCACATTAAATCAATAACAGAGTGAAAATCACTTTTATTATCAGTCAATGATGTGAGTTTCGATTTAACGCCTTCAATGGCTTCGCGCGAAAACACCAAACCTCTTTTTGCTTTTTCGAATAATTGCGACAAAGAGTAAAACTGTTTTTTCGAAAGCAAGCTATCTAAAAAAAGGTCGCTGTGAAACTGAATGGTTATTTCGTGGATGAGTTTGCCTGATGGTTTAAAGTCGACCCAGCCGTGTTCAAGCTTCTCATTCCCAATCAGACATAATTCCAAATCGTCGATTATCTCCATCGAGTCGCCTACAATACGGCGACTACCTTCGGCATTTTCGATAAAATTGAGTTCTATTTCTTTATGTATATGTACCGGATAGCTAAAATTATTTTTCGTACGGTCAACAATCAGAAAACAATCCTGACTTGATAGCGGAGTAACTTCGCGAAAGATATTTTTTGTTTCCATACTCAACTTTGAATTTTAGAAGTATTTAAGCCCTGCAAAAATAACAATTTATTTTAAAGTTACTTCTGAGTTGGCTTTAACATGTATTAGTTTGGATAAATTTACAACAAAAATTGTACCCTTCGAATTTATTTTAGCATTTTTAACCTCCACATTATCAATATACAATCGTGCACTTTTCGTTAATCCTGAATTGGTAAAATTCAATTTAGAAAAAACAAATTCGCCGGTACGAACATCAATAGAAATCCCATTATCCAACTTCCGATACAAACAGGTTCCTGTTGGTGTTGCAAAAAAGAGCTTGAAATTTTTGTCGGTCAATTTTGGTGCAAAATTATACTGTTCTCTATCCACCGAATATCCCAAAAAAGCATTTAATATTGACCAGGCCGACATGGGGCGTAGGTAATGGCCGCCAAACTCCTGATGGTCGAAGTATAAACCTGCTTTACGGTAACGGTCGTCCACCCCTTTAATAACCCGCAAACCATCTTCAACTTTGTTTTCGTAGATAAGAAACGAAGCAAAAGCCAATTCTACACCTGTCCAGGGCGTATTTGCCTGATCGACCCACAAGTCGGTTTCGTGTATAGGGTAAAGCTCGGGCGTAGCAGGCCATGAACAATTACGTAAAAAAGAATTATCCATAAACGATTTTTTCAGTATTGACTCCAGCGATTTCTGAATATGATCTTTGTTAAAAATAGTGCCAATGCCGGCATTGTGAGCTACCCATTGCCCTATTAATTGGTCGGTAAGGCAACCATCGTCAATCCCTTTTTTACCTAAATAATCGTTCGAAAGATTATAGTAGGAGCCGTTCCACAATTTACTTTCCATCAATGCGATGCCTTTTTGAGCAATAGTGTTGTATTTTTTTGCTAGTTCTTTGTCGCCCATATCGGTTGCCACTTTCGAAGCCATGCTTAGCGCCGCTATCCACTGCGATTGAATGTACGAAGCTAATCCGTACATGGGAAAATTGTCGTAGCTACACATAATTCCGTGCATATCGGGCATTTGATCGCCATCCAAATCACGCTTATTGAGCAAGTATTCAATGCCCAGTTTTATAGAAGGCCACATTTCTTTCATATATACTTTGTCGTTGGTAAACAAGTAGTCGCGCAATACCATTTGTATATAGTTGCCCACCAAATCCACGCGTTCGTATACACCCCAGGTTCCATTTTGGTTAAAATCGAGGTCGTAACCCAAACCGTGATTCACTTCACCAGCCTTGGTTTGCAAGCGTTTGTGCGTACGCATCATCGATTTTTGAAGTTCGGGAAAAAGCGCCACAATCATAGGTGAACCATAAAGCGATACATCTAAGGTCGAATTTGGACCCCACGATTTAGACGAAGTGAGACCTTCACGAATACCGAAATCACCGCTTTTCGAAAAACTGGATGAGGTGATAAAAGTATTCAGATTTGAATTTATCTGATCCAGCACATATTGATCCAAATCAGAAGTATATAAATCGTCGACAAACTGATGACTTTTATTGGATAGAATTGGTTGATTTTTTGCAAAATAAGAAGAAATAGAATCGATATTCGGGAAAAAGTTTTGGTAATAATGTCCTACTATTTTGGTAGGTTTCAGTCTGCTGCGATACGGGCTTTCATTTCTTTTTTCGATTGTTACTTCCATTTTATCGCTTACAGCACCCCATTTGTTTGGAAAATTCCATGTCATAAAAAACTGAGCACTAAACTCTGACATGCCTGCCATATTCTGCGAAACGGCTATGGAACTGAAACAACGCTGGTCGTTATTATCAGAGGAATCAAAGCGACCAATTACTTTTCCTTCTTTAGTTTTGAGATTTCGTCCGTTGGTATCATCGATGTTTGCTAATTTTTTTTCGACTAATAGTTTTTCATAATAAGGATGTTTGTGTTCCCAGCCTAAATAATAACTCACATTGCTGCCTCCCATAGCTCCAAGCCCCATTTGTCCGTTGGTTGAACTAAGCGCATCGAGCCCCGAAGCACTGTGTGTGAAAAATTTAAAATCAGGCTTATTGATAAGACGCGACTCGAAGGCTTTTTCGACTGTGTCGTAACCTACTAAGTTTCGCAAAGTGCCGAGTAGCATAACATCTACTTTTTTGTTGGTTTTCGATTTTATTTTAAAATTGAAATAGATGCCCGGCAAGGACGAATTTTTTATATCGTGCGGTATAAAAGGCGAAAAAGCTTTGAGCTCCACATCGAAAGGCATTTCGGAGTCGGTAAAAGTGATGTTTGTAAACGGAAAACGAGCTGAATATTCAATTTTTTCTACTCCACTCATCCAAGGATAATAGTAAATTATACCTTCGAGACCACCTTCCTGTAAACTATTGTTAAGTTGCAGCAGTTTTAATTTCGGTTTTTGTCCTTCCACCTCGTAACGCACTAAAAAGAAAAGCAATGCCTGTTCGTTCTGTGCATTTGGCAAGGTTGCTAAACTAAAAGCGGGTCCGGTACTCACCGGATAATTATTGAATATAGACCAATTGTAAAAGTTAGCATCTTTGCGTAATTCAATACTGCCGGTACCAATACCACCCATTGCTATGCCGCTACGAGCGCGCATCGACGATAAGTAATTTTCAACAATTGGCGCATTCTTCGGTTGTGAGTAACAAAGAATATTCGAGAATACTAATCCAACAAAGATTGCTTTTGAAAACTTGAATTTCATGTGTGTAAATTTAATTTTGATTCAAAAATTTTTGTGATAAATGAAACTAATACTTTTTTTACTATTAGATTTCATTTTGCAAATATATTTGTTTTTAGAATAGAATAATCATATTAATCTATCAAATAATGATACTATTTCGACCCATATTCACATTGGATTTAATTATATGCCTCATTTATTGGTATTTATAAATAATGCAAAATTTACAAAACTTGGTTCATATCTAAAATAAATATTGCTTCGCGATTGAAAATACAGAATTATCTGTAAGAATTGCAATTCTATTTTTTTGATTATGATGAAATTATTAATGTAATTTAATGACGTATTTTTTACAATTCACACTTAATCAATCAGAAAAAAATTATTTAAAATTAAGAATCAACTGGTTTTCAAGAAATTTAATAAAACCTACATTTTATCATAAATAGTTACTATATTTGTGCTAAAATAAACTATTCAAAAATGGCATTACCAATTAATATTAACGATTTAGTACACGGAAATACCGTTGAGTGGGAAAGACTGGAGTTCAAGCTCGGCTGGAATCCAGAGGATGTTTTGCATTCAGCGTGTGCTTTTGCTAATGATTTGCATAACTGGGGCGGCGGTTATACCGCAATCGCCGTATAGGTGATTTTCTCAAAGACTTGGTCTTACCGAAGGACGTGGAGCTGTTTTTCCAACTATATACCAAGCAATGGCGGATAACGGTTCGCCAGATCCTATATTTGAAACTGATATAAATTTCACTCGTTTTCTCACAATTTTACCCGTTAACTCATCGATTGGTTTAGGAGATAGTAATGGAGAAAGTAACGGAGCTAAACAATTGTCATTCAAAAACATAGAAGAAATTATAAAATTTAGTAACGGAGCTAGTAACGGAGCTTCTGAAATAATTAAGAACCAAGTACATGATAAGGTTTCTGAAGTTTTAGAAATACTAACTATCCAACTGAAAAGAGAAGATTTATTTGAGTTAATGGGCTTAAGTAATCAATCCAGAAACAGAGCAAAATACCTTGACCCATTAATTAAGGTTGGATACAAAAAGAATTTCCTAACGAGAAAACAAATCCAAACCAGACCTATCAGATTACAGAATCAGGTAAAAGAATACTTTCCTTGATAAAAAAACAGGTGTAATGGTTTTTTTTGGAAAATTACTGCTTTCTAAAAAACTTATCCACAGAAATTAAACAATACTTTGTGCGCTTGCCTATGATTGGCTATTTCAAAGCCATCTTTACTGGCATTGATTAGGTATGTCCATGATGTCACTATCTTGGTTTGAACGAAAAACGTGGGTGTCATTCCTTTCTTTTTTAGCATTGGAAAGGCTGTTAAATAATAATTTTCGAGCCAATCGTCAAAAGTCAGTGTAACGGCAGCAGCTTTGTTATCGAGCTATGAAGTAATCTTATAATTGATTGCTGTTTTTTTGAGAAAACGTATAATTTGAATAAAAAATTAGCAAAAAAAAATATTTTGTCATACAGTACTGCTATTAATCTGCCGTTGATTTTGAAAATATAATTATTCTACCACTTCAAAATTTTTCTTCAAACGAATATTTTCAGATGAGCTGCCAATTTGCATTTCAAATGTACCCGGTTCAACTACCCATTTCATCTCTTTGTTCCACATAGAGAAATCCTCGGCATGAAGCATGAACGATACAGTTTTGGTTTCACCAGCATTTAGTGAAATCCGCTCAAAGTTGCGGAGCAATTTTACCGGTCGAACCACAGAGCCAATCAAATCCCGAATATACAATTGCACCACCTCATCACCCTTTACTTTGCCGGTGTTGGTAACATCCAAAGTTACTTTTATGCTGTCGGTAGAGAGTATACTGGCTTTAGACAATTGCAAGTTTTTGTATTCAAATTTTGTATAGCTTAATCCATGACCGAAAGGAAATAACGGGCTATTACCTACATTCTGGAAACTGGTACTAGCCCCAGCATTGGCTTTGTGATAGTAACATGGCACCTGACCAGTAGTGCGTGGGAAAGTGACAGGAAGTTTTCCACTTGGATTGACATCACCAAAAAGTATGTCGGCTACCGCAGTACCTCCTTCTTCGCCGGGATACCAAGTTTCCAAAATGGCAGGTGCTTTGTCCACCCAATCTTGCATACTAATCACATTTCCGGTAGAAAGTATAACAACAAAAGGTTTACCCAAGGCAGCAAGTGCAATAATCAGTTCCTCTTGTGATGGACTTAAATCCAAATCTGCTCTGTCTTTTCCTTCACCATCAGTAGCACCACAAACCACCACAATAGCGTCAGCACTTTTGGCCACTTCTACAGCTTTAGGAATATCGGCATTGGGTAGTGTGTTCCAGCCAAGGCGCGAAGTGGCTTTATAAGTACCCTCAAAATACTCGAGCTTGATTTTATATATTCTATCCTTTTCAAAATCGAAGTTGGCTTCCTCCAAACGCTCTGAGCCACCTTTCCACAAGTCAATTACTAATTTGTCATCGATATACAATCTGACACCATCGTCTACAGTAATACCTATTTTGTAGATACCATTCACCGGGCTTTTCAGCATTCCAGTCCAACGAACTGAAAAATTATCAGAATTGATAAATGGGTGGGGTACTCCTTCGCCCCAGTCGAAATCTACCGATTCATCAATACGTGTTACAGTAGGATTTCCTTCTAAATTTTTATTATTGAAATACTCGGCAAACAGGCCTTTTACTGTTTTACCATTTTCGATGCATGACAAATAATCTGACGGGATAGTAGGCAAAGCCAATTGTGTGAGTTCCACACCTTTTTCTGCAATTACATTCACATTGCCACCTACTTTTGCTTTTATGCCATCTAAAATACTCACCGTTTTTATACCCCAAGGTGCATAATTTCCCAATAAAACCTTATCGGCCAAAGGACCAAGTACAGCAATGCTTTTTATATTTTTTGAAAAGGGCAAAGTTTGTTTTTCATTTTTCAAGAGCACCATGGATTGACGCGCCATTTTTAATGATAGCTGCCTGTGTTTGTCAGAATTACAAGTTTCTTTTGCCACTTTTGGGTCAATATATGGATGCTCGAAAAGTCCCAATTGGAACTTAAAAGTAAGGGTTTTACGCACCGAAGCATCAATATCTTTGATAGACACTTTTTTCTCTTTTACCAATTGCACCAAATTTTGATATGCTTCAATTTCAGGCATTTCCACATCGCATCCCGCATTGAATGCAAGCAATGCAGCATCTGTCATATTATTGGCAATTTTATGTTTCGATTTCAAATGATAGATAGCATTATAATCAGACCCCACAAAGCCTTTGAAACCCCATTCGTTTCTGAGTATATCCTTTAATAACCATTTGTTCGACACGCAAGGAACTCCATCAATTGCATTGTATGCGGGCATAATAGAACGACATTTACCTTCCATTACAGCCGTTTTGAAAGGAGGAAACTCTACTTCACGTAAAAAGCGTTCGGAGAAATATACTGCATCACCAAATTGTCCATTGTGCCCAATATTAACAGCGAAATGTTTTGGAGTAGTGATAATGCCTGCTTTTTCGAGAGGTTGAATATAGGTTAAACCCATCTGGGAAACCAAATATGGATCTTCGCCATAGGTTTCGTGCGTGCGTCCCCAACGTGAGTCGTAAGCCACGTTTAGAGTTGGGCTTAGCACTTGTCGGTGTCCCCATGATAGGGCTTCGGCAGCAATAGCATCAGCCATTTCGCGGTGCAAAGGCAAGTTGAAAGTAGCAGCTTGCCCCAAGGGTTGGGGAAATGCAGTGGTGCCATTTGCCATCAAGCCAAAAACGGCCTCGCCAAGATACAAAACGGGTATTCCTAAGCGGGTGTTTTCGACAAATGCTTTCTGCAATTCGTTGTATTTCTCAGCAGCCACTTCGGGAGTAAAGCCGTTGAATACTCCGGTTAAAAATCCAAAACCAATTACTGGAATTTTGGAAGGATACCGTAAAATACTAGATGTTTGAAGTTGTGCCACTTTTTCTTCAAGCGTCATGCGTTTCATTAAGTCTGAAACTCTTTTATCAGTTGATAATGACGCATTTTTGTAAGCAGGATTTTTAGCTAATACTGTTAATTGAAAAATTGCTAATAAAAAAAACAAATAAGATTTGATTTTCATTGTGATTATGTTTTTTGTTTACTATTTTGATTATGGGTAATACGAATGCTATTCCACTCCAAAGAAAATTATTTTCGCGCTCGTTTCAGTAAAATTTGACTTGATTATTGCACGTCTTTTTTGGTCGAAAGTAACCGATACGCCCTCGTTGTGCCAAATTTTCTGATTCACTTTTAATTTGGTAATATAGTTGATTACGCGGTTACCAATTCCAAAAATGATTACTTCGCCCTTGCCTGTAGCGGGGTTAATTTTTTCGTAAATTTCTGATGATTCGCCTGGCTCACCATAGCTTAAAAGGGTGGCAAGAGTAATGTCATTACTTATTTGTTTGTATTTGCTCAATACATGGCTAAATAACTGCGTGGCCTCTGGCGAAGTATTAAGTATTTCGCCCCAAATTCCATTCTGACCCAACAGTAGTGAAGCCATGTTTAACCATTGAGAACTTCTGGGCTCATCGGACTGATAATGGGTTAAAAATAAAACAGAAGGAATCCATTTATCAAAAGACAAAACTGGACGAAGAAACCAGCCTCGAGCAGGGCCTGGATTTACAAAAACATTTGAATTTTTATTTGCCAATGGGCTTTTCCACGTTGGTGCCAAATCGAAATTATGGAAATAAGGGCCATTGTTTATGGCAAAATACTTGCCTGACGAAAGCAAAGTTAAGCCTACGCACCTTCCTTCTTCGGTAATATCAAAATCAAAAATAACTTCGGGACACGCTGCGCTTACTTTGTCTATGATTTTTGAGAGGTAAATGGGTTGAAGAAAAGCATTGTTGTCGCGCCTTTCTTGTTGGCTATTGAGTTCTGTGCCGTGATAATGACCTGCGGCATCGCAATCGCCTTGCCAAATAGCATCCCACTTGAAGTAACTTATGTTATATGTTTTTGCCAAACTGATTAATACTTCAGCATAATCGCTCCAATAAGGACTCATAAGGCATAAGGGAACACTCTCCTCGGTTTCCCAAACTTTAGAAGCATCTTCCATTTTGCCAACTATTGAGGTGCGATAGTTTTTATTTCGCTCAAGCATCTTGCTGCTTAATGCTGCCATTTTGGGGTTGAACCACAAACCCAATTTCATATTGTATTTGTTCAACAATGCAGTAACTTGACGGAGTGTGTCAGGATAAAATTTATCCGAAGTATTTAATGTCCAATCTCCTGTTTTTAAAAACCACCCAACATCCAACACGAAAACATCAATGCCCATTTTATGTGCTTGCTCTATTTCATCAAGGGTTTGTTTCAAATTCATAGTAGAAAGATAGGTGTTTCCTGCCCATTTCACTCTCTCCTGACGACCCCAAGTGTTGTAAAAAATATATGGTTTTCTACTTTCTAAATTCTGACTTATATACTTTAGCATAAACGTACGGTACTGAGCAGCCAACATATCTTCATCGCCATTTACACCAGCTATTTCAAACCAAACAGTTTCAAACTCCTTTCCATCAGCAGTAGATTGATTGTTCAGATAATTTCCTTTCACTGCCGAAATGCTTACTGAACGGTCTTTCTGCAAATTAAAATGCAAGAATTCATTACCATATTGCGAGCCATGTTCATAAGCCATTAAGAATGAATGATCTTTATTCTCCATTACCAACATGGGCCCCATAACTGAGCTATTGTTTTCAAAAAAACGCGGTTCAATAGTTTGTTCTTTTAAAATATAACTGTGGAATTTGTCATCATAGTTGGAAAATTGCACTTCCTTGACTTTGTTATATTTGCTCGTTGAAGTGCCAAAATAAACGATATTGTCGGTTCCTTTTGATTTTGTGAGCTTGATATTTTCAGAGCCGGAAATCACATATTTGTAACGCAACACAGCATTGTCGGGTGATAAACGGAATATTACTTTGATTTTAAGTTCTGGCAATGCTTTCACATTTCCTTGAAAAACATATTCAGAAACGCCATTGGTAAGAACCACAGGTTCAGAAAGGCGATTAAATTTATCAACGGAGCAAACGACTGAATTTCCATTGATTTCAAATACGGGTGCCTTAATTTTCAGAGAAGCACCCTTTGACTTAATTTTATACTCCCATAAATTCTCAGTATTACTTGAAAATTTTACTGAGAACATAGTATTCTCAATTTTATTTTGTGACCATAATAAATTACACGAACTAATTAAAATTAGAACACCGAATATAATTGAATTTCTCATTTTATTTTATTCATTTTTTAAGTTTCCCCAATACTTTATTTTTCATCCCAAGCGATTCAAAAATCCTAATATTTGAACAGTCTTTGAGAACCAAAGCTTCAGCGTCTTTCGCTTTTTGTGCATTTACAAAACGAATATCAGCTCCTTGTACATCGTCGAATAGAAGAGGTATGCGGGCATCGTCATTTATGTAATAGAAGTTAACATTGTTCATTTGTAAATTATTTACATGTCGAACGAATAAGCCATAAACAGGCAACTTTCTACCAAATAAGCCAGGTTCAGGATATCCGCCATCATTTTCGGGGATTGGTTTATTTAAATCCCCTTTCTCGCCACCACCTTTGTAATAAAAACTTATATTACTAAGTTCAACATCTTCAATTGAATGTCCCATAAGTCCGGCGATAGTACTAACAAACTCCGGGTTAACATTATACGCAATTAAGTTGCTAATCTTCAACCGTTTGATGCTGCCAATGGGCGTATCCTTTGGTCCTCGCATACGTGACCCAAGTCTGATAAAAATGGGATCGTTAACCACATCGCGCATGGTAATATTAGAAATAACAACATCTTCTATACTACCGCCATCTACAGTTTCTATGGCTATTCCACGACAATAATTAAACACACAATTGGTGATGGCAATATTTTTGAAACCACCGTTCGATTCAGTCCCAAATTTAATTCTGCCTATAGGACACACACCATACCAATGATGCGGTGTTCTTAGGTAAGTACCATCAAGCAATGACCCCTCAACAAAGCCAGAAACAATACAGTTTGAGATAGTTATATTTTCAGTATCGCGCGCATAACCCAATGCATAAGTACTTTTCAGACAAATACCATCATCGGTAGGTGAGTTTACATGACAATTGCTAATGCGTACATTTTTACAGCAATCTATATCCATACCATCGCGGTTGGTATCAATTTTTAAGTTATCAATAGTGAGGTTATCCACACCAGTAGCCAATATACCAAACCATCCTCCACTCAAAATTGAGAAATCGCGCAAAATAACATTTCGGCAACGATAAAAGCAGATGGCTTTGTTAGCAGTTTGTGTATCTACATCAGTACTATCAGTGAAATCACCATGCTTTCCTTTCAAACCATGGTAAAGATTTTTTCCGTTGATAAGACCAGTACCAGTAATGGAAACATTTACGAGATCAGAACCCCATATCAAGCTGTTTTTAAAATAACTGTGACCGTAATCTTGATATTTAGAACTTATAGATGTTTCAGCCTCATCATAATCGTTTTCGGCATTTACAGTTGCAGCTATAATTGTTGCACCTTGATCTATAGACAAATGAATGTTACTTTTGAGGCGGATAGAACCACTCCAATAATTACCTGCTGGGATATAAACAGTACCTCCACCTACTTTGTCGGCGGCTTCAATAGCCAAATTTATGGCTTTGCTATCCATATTTTTTCCATCACCCAAAGCCCCATAATTTTTCACATTGAAAACTGGGTTGTTGGCGTTGATAGCATTAAATGTTAGCCCTGTAAAAATAATAATCAATATTATTTTTAAATGATTTAAAATTAAAAATTTACGCATATCTATTTCATTATCATATTTATTTCATTCTTATCTTTCATCAAATTAAAAGGAACTATATTCGCTTTTAATTCTACTCCATTAAGCGTTATAAGCTTCACGCCTTTTTCAATTACACTTGGGTTTTTTCGGTAATATTTAATTGAATTGTCATTTAGCTCAAATACAGGTGCCTTTATTTTTAAAGCAAATCCATTTGATTTGATCCTGTATTCTAACAAATTTTTAGTATTATCCTATAATTTAACTTCATAAACCTTATTCTCAATTTTGTTTTGAGAAAATGAAAGGTTAGACGAACCTATTAAAATAGGATAGCAAAAATAAATCGATTGCTAAGATTCATTTTTAATTCTGCTTTGGAGGAAAGACATTTTTCTCCAATTTATTGAATTTGCCATTATATTTTACATTGTTGATTTTTACGTTTTTGAGTTGCACATTCTCAACCTGATTGATTAAAAGTAATTTATCCGGATTGGTGTTGGCAACCTTTTCAATATTAATATTTTGCAACCGCACATTTCTAATTGGCGCATCTTCCCAACCAAAAATACGGATGCCAATGCCTGCAGTTTCCACTTTGATATTGCTGATAGAAATATTTCTAAAATGAGTAGGGTAGGGGCTTGCAGTGTCGTTGTCGTAATTTGGAATTATACAAATAGCATCAAATTTAATATTTTGAAAATTCAAATTCTGTACATAAATATCTTTTACTTCGCCTCCCCGTTTTCGGTTCGATTTTAAAAATACACCCATCATTACTTCCATGGGCGAAGTGCAATCGGTTACATATAAATTGTGTGCGCCACCTGCAATTTCGCTCCCCACGCAGAATGCGTAATGTCCTTTGAAGGCGCAATTGCGAACCACTACATCGCTCGTTGGTGCGGTGATACGACCATTTTTCACAAACGGTGAGTTGATTTTTTCGTATTCAGTGCCAGCAACCAGCGCCCCTTCGCGTCCTTCGCGGTCACGTCCCGATTTTATCACCACATTATCGTCGTGATTATCGAAAGTAACATTTTCAATCAACACACGGCTCGAGCTTTCAATGTCCACGCCATCGTTATTCACCACCTGGCAGTCGTACATCACGTTGCGCAGGGTAAAGTCGGTGGTAAAAACTGGATGCACCACCCAAAATGGAGAATTAACGAGTTTAACCCCTTCTACTTTAATTTTCTGACAATGAATAAATTGCATCAATGGTGGGCGTAAAAAATTCACGCTGGTATCTGCACAAATGCGTTCTGCAATGGGAGTATCTTTTGCATTAAACATACCCTCATTTCTGAGCATTTTAAATGTTGGGAGTAAACCTTTTGAAATCAAACGCCAATCGCCCTGATCCGCCCATTTCTGCCATTTTTCCCCATTGCCATCCAACACTGGCATTGCTCCGTTTCCGCCAGTTACTGTAATCGCAATATTGGAACAATTGAAAGCATAAATCAAAGGACAATAGGTATATACGCTTGTTCCTTCGTACCTTGTCAAAACAGGTTTCCCATTCGGCAAATAGCTGACCGGCGCAAATTCTAACGATAATTTCACATTGGGTTGAAATTTGAGTTCTATATTACTTTTGAGAATAATGGGTCCTTTAATCCTGTAAATTTCGGTTTGTTTTACCCAGGTATCCACGCCCCGAGTATGAGTGAAAAGCAAAGTGCCACCACCTTTTACCGAAAGCGAATCAATGGCACGGCGGATATCATCCTGAAAATCATAACTTCCTGTTTCGTCGGCAGTATGCCCCGAAAATTGACAAAGATTGATGGTGCGATTGGGAATAATCGGCGTTTGAATAGTGCTAACTAAATCCGAAATTGCCTTATCCACATTTTTATCTCTTGCAGAAATTGTACTCGATATAAACGTAAGCGAAAATCCAAGAAGCATTGCTATTGGAAGATTTCTTAAAGAGCTATATTTTTTTGATTTTTTCATTGAATTTTTTATTTTACATTTTACATTATTCAGTTCCAGGAATAATTGCTTTTGTCTCCTTTTTTACTTTTGTAAATTTCAACAAAATATCATCACTAAAATCTGGTAAAACTATCGCATATTGATTTCTCAAATTGCTTGATATGACTGTTTGTTCGGATATTTTCTGATTGGTAGCAGGATTGATGAACTCTACCCTAAAGGTTCCGTTTGGAAATCTGAATTTTGATTGCAAGGCTTTTACTTCGGCATTTGTAGAGCGAGTGCAAATATACGTAATGCCATTATTTCTACCCGAATCGCACATTGTATTTACAATCAATGAATCGGTAATTGGCTGACATACGGAATAATTGGGCTGCAAAGTCCAAAATGGAATGGACTGAAAAAAGTCTGAAAGCGGTTTCATAAACTCTTGCCCAGGCGAAACGTAAGCGGTGTCGTTGATACCTTCGCAACCATCCCAAGTGTGGTGCGTCCAGAAGCAACCTGCCGAATTGGCTATCCAAGCTTGTTTGCGGCGATGTATACCGTCGTCGTTTTTATGGCGTTTTTCTCTTCCACTCTCATTATTGAAAGCCGGTTTGCTGTGCGAGCGGGTATTTCGTGCCACGGCGTTGTACCAATTTTGTAAATCGTATTCAGGTACCGAGCCAGTGCAAGTGTGAACAATAGCCATTCCCATCCATCGTTTCTCAGGCCAAAGAGCGTCTTCCGTTGTTCCGTCTGATGAGATAACAGGACGTTTGAAGGGGTCATTTTTGTAGAAATATTCACCCGCAGCGTCTTGAAATTCCTCGTTTTTGATGTATTCATTCATTATTTCCCAGCAAATAATATTGGGATATTTTGCCAATCTTTTCAATACCGTTTTCCAATAAAATTGTTGGGCTTGAATGTCGGCTTTTGTGGGTTCTAAGGTAAAATAGAGCGTAAAATTGATGCCAATTCCATTTTCACCAGCTAATCGAATGCGGTTTTCGACTTCTGTCCAATATGGTTCGTTGATACTTGAATAATCAGGTTTTTTGCGCGTGCCGCCCCAAGGCCATAAATCGTAATTCAGCACCGTTTTGCATGGCGTTCCTTCCATAGCAACCCGAATAATGGTTGCTCCTTGCGCTTTGGCTTTTTTAATCACATTCTCGGGATAAGAACAGGCAAAATAAGCCCAAGCGGTACGGTTTAGCAAAAACAAATGGTTGCCTTCCGCATTTACCAACTGGTTTCGGAACAACGGGTCTACCTTATACACAGAGGTGTAAATAGGGCTTAATGAAAGCGATTTTTTTGCAGCCGAAAGAGATGTAATTTGCAAAAAAGAAAAAACTAAGACAATAACAACTGACTTCATATATTTTATTTTTGCTGAATGACTGGAGTTTGCAGCGTTACAACTTCAAACCCTTCCGATTTTACTTTCAAAGTAATACTTCCTTCTTCATTTTTGCTTTTAACAATCACCATACATTTGCCTTGCCAAGCTCTGCGTTGTGGCAATTGGAAGCTTTCTAAACTTACTGGATTGGCGTTTCCTACTCCTACAATTTCGCCTGCACCTTCTATTTCAAATGTTATCAGATTCTCGGCTGTAGGATTTAAAACGCCATTATCATCGACTAATTCAACGTTTATATAATTCAAATCCTGACCATTTGCAGTAAGTTCTGTTCTATCGGCTGTAAGTCGAATTTTTACTGGATTATTGGCAGTTTTTAATTCATCTGTTTTTACTTTTTTCTTATTAGTAATTCCCACCGCTTGCAAAACGCCTTGACGATAAGGCACATTGAAAGTGGCAATGAATTTTGTACTTCTGTTTGTCGGCTTCATGCCCAACGATTTGCCATTAAGGAAAAGTTCAACTTGGTCGCACGACGAATATACTTTTACTTCCAAATCTTTTCCCTCATAACTTGCCCAATTCCAGTGAGCATAATCATCGTGCCAGTTCCATTGGCTCCATACTTCTTTATTTTTATTGATGGGAAAAGAAGGTGTAGGTGATGTAACAAAAACTGAAAGGGCATTTTTTGTCCACAACGCATCACGGTAGTATGATTGTGGGCGTTTGGCTCCGCAAATATCAATATCGCCACAAAAAGCCAATGTCCAAGGAAATATATGTTCATCTATTTCAAAGCCATGCCATCCTATACTCGCTTCACCAATATAATCCCACGATGTCCACACAAAATCGCCAATAACATAAGGGTTATCGAGCACCTGCATCCAATAGTCGAACGATAGCAATCCAAAAGACTCAGATGCAAACATCACTCGGTTTGGTTTGCGAACATGGTCTTCAACGTATTTTTCTGGAGCGTAATTGTACCCCACTATATCCAACACGTCATTGTGTGGGTCTTTGGACGAATTATCACCATTCAAGCCAGCAACACCAGCTGTTATTGGACGGGTTGAATCAATCGCAGTGATAAAACCTTTGAGCATTTTTGCCATGTTTACCACTTCGGGTTTAGCTATATCTGGAATTTCGTTGCCTATGCTCCACATAATAATACTCGGGTGATTGCGATCGCGCAACAGCATCGTTTCTAAATCTTTTTTCCACCATTTATCAAAAAACAAATGATAATCGAATGGATTTTTTCCTGTTTGCCAACAATCAAAAGCCTCATCAACAACCAGCATTCCCAAGCGGTCGCAAGCGTCTAATAATGCTGTGGACGGTGGATTATGAGCCATGCGGATAGCGTTGAAACCATTGGCTTTTAGAATTTCAACTTTTCGTTCTTCGGCACGGTCGTAAGCCTTTGCCCCCAATGGACCATTGTCGTGGTGAATACAACCGCCTTTGAGTTTGAGCATTTTCCCATTTAGTTGAAATCCATTTGTGGCATCAACAAAAATGGTTCTTATTCCAAATTTCGTTTCTGTATTATCAGTAAGCAAATCATTTTTGTAAATAGAGGTATAAACCGTATAGAGTGAAGGATTTTCTATATCCCAAATCAAAGGATTAGTTATCTGTATATCTGTATTATCTATACTTTCCGAACCCGAATTTAGTGTAATCATTTTTTCTGATGAACTAACCAATATGCCCTTTGGGTTTTTAATCTGCGAAACCAATTTTACCTGCGAAACCACATTGCCTTGATTGACAATAGTGGTTTTAATATTTATCGTGGCAACTTTGGGCGACACAAACGGAGTAGTTACATAAGTGCCAAAACGGGCAATACGAAGAGAATCTACAACATCTAACCACACATGACGGTATATGCCAGAACCAGTATACCACCTTGAGTTTTCACCTTCATTTACCACTTTTACCGCAATCAAGTTTTTTGCATTGTATCTCAATTTGCTCGAAAGATCTATTTCAAATTCGGAATAGCCATAAGGTTGTTTTGCAATTGATTTGCCATTTAAAAACACTTCTGAATTGTTATAAATACCATCGAAACGCAATAGAATTCTTTTGCCAATATATGTTTCAGGTATGTGTAACTGTTTGCGATACCAACCCACACCACCAATTGTAAACCCAGTGCTTTGTTGCGACGAAGCATTTTCATCAAACGGTGATTTTTTACCTTCCAAGTTTTCGATACTCCAATCGTGTGGTAAATTAATTTTACGCCAAGTGGAATCATTAAATGCCTCAAATTGAGCACCTACACATCCCCCACGATGAAATTTCCAATCTTCGTTCAATATTATATTGCGTTTAAACAAAGATTGGGCAGTAAGGAAATTGAATCCTATAAGGAGAATTAAAAGATTGAATACGAGTTTTTTCATTTTTTCAATGTTACATTTAAACTAAAATCACCCTTTGGATAAAATTCTAGCAAAGTTGTTTTATTATTGTTAATGTTTACTTTAGTAAATTCGATTGCCTTACCTGTAGCATCTTTGAGTTCAATAGCATCCGCTTTTTCGGCATTTTCAAGATAAATTTGTGCCGGAATTGTGCCAGTAAAACTATAGTGAAGAGAATTTTGATTTTTAGATAAATTCATCAACTGCACCGACGATGAAAACAGTCGGAATGTCTCATTTTGTTGGCCACGAATCACTGTCAAGTAATTATTACCGGATTTCAACTTGCTTTCGGGCAATTGCAAACTATTATCAATGGTATCGCCATTAAAAATATATGCATTTACCACGTCGCCATTTCCTTTGGCCACACCTTGAATAGTTGAAAGTTTATACCTGAAGTTGAGCAAACTATCCACTTTATTGCTTGCTCTTACAGCCAATCCGTTGGGCAAACTACTTATCATTTGCGAAGCCATGGAGAAGAACAAACTGCCTGCCGAAAAAGGGAGTGCTCGCCAGCTTTCTAACTGACGGTTATACTCAGTTAGTCCGCCTGGCATAGGGTATTTTACGCTTAGTGTATTCGCATCTTTTATTTCGGCCGATAGCATTGTTTCATATTCGGTGCTCGACATGCCATATTCGGTAAGCACTTTCGATACGGTATTCCACGGGCAGTATCCGTAGCCTTGTTTGGTTATTACTGGCCATGTTTTATAGATAAAACGTGCTGTTTTTAATTGTAAATCGGGCACTGGGAAAAACGGACCTATAGCCGTTGCCCACGATCCTTCCCATGGATTTACGTCCTGCTCGAAACTAAGCTTTTCTTCTGTCCCATCCACAAAATACTCGATGCCGCTATACAAACAGTCGTTTTTTTTGTCGAAGAAAACAGTATTCAAAGCCGATTTTACATCGTTTGCAATGGCCAAATACTTCGCACTTCGACCTTTATCTAAATCACTTCGTTGCGAAAGCAATTCCGAAGCCATCATCATAATGTTGTAGGTGTTTATTTGGTTATACAAACTTGCCGACGACTGCAGTTCTTTGCCTTTGCTTATATGCAAATTGTTGTGCTCCATATTTCCGGTTACCATATCGTAACCAAAGTATGGATCCGATTTTAATGGTGTTTCACCGATAGTATTACTCACCATAAGTTTTTGATCACTTTTCCAAGTTTTAATCAAATACTGGTCAATAGCATCTATGAGAATATCAAATTCTTTCGAATGCAGTAAGTCATCCTGCCCAGTAGTTTTAAAATAACTGTACAATGAAAGTGCTGCGTAAAAAAGTCCATCGTCTTCGGTTCTTGTCCAGCGAGTTCCTACAATTTGAAGAAATTCAGGAACTAAACTACCATCCTCTTTCCTTATCATCGAAGGATTGCTCAGTAAGAATTTCGCCCATATTTTAATCAATTCAGGATTTCCTGCACGCGCCATCAAGGAGCTGGTCATTGAACCATCGCGAACCCATATAAGGTAATAAAGTCGGTTAATAGCTCCAAAACAGGCTCCACCTTCATCAATTCCCGAATAAGTTATTCGGTGATTAATATCGAGGACTTTCTGAAAATCGGGATTCGAGAATTTCACAATTCCCTGATTCATTTTATTGGCAAGGGTAGCTTCGTTTTGTGCCACTAATTGTTTTAAATCTAATCCTTTTAATTTGTTCAGCGTTTTATCAACCTGATAATCGCTTTCTTCACCACCAAAATAAACAATTTCGTTTTCGAAAATCTGAATTACATAAGTTCCATCCTGAAGTATTCTCAAGCGGTTTAATTCTAAATTGTTGAACGCCACGTAAGAAACAATATTCTCACCTCTATCGCTAAAATGCTCGGTAAGTAATCCATTTTTCAGGTCAAAAGCTTTGTGAGGTTTTATTTGAATTAGTAAAGGTGTTTTGGCAGCAATGGCAAATACGTTTTCGTCGGCGATATTAACTACAGTAATTTCGTTTTTAGCATCCCATTGATTTTTCATTTTAAGTTTGGTAATAAATGGGTCGTAATCGAAACCTACAATATTGTTGGCATTAATCATAGGTAATACTGCCGATTGAAACAAATAGGTATAGTTATCACGACTTGAAAAATTACGGGCAAAAAGTTCCTTGCGCCGATATGCATTTGGTTTATACACAAATTCGAGATTGGTGTAATCATCGTACATTAACAACGATAAACGATTACCACAACGGTTTTGCAAGATTATATTTCGCTTGCCATCTTCTATAACAGGTGAAGCGAAAGCACCTTTCATTGCTCCGTTTATCTGATTTTGACCAAACATGCTAACCGAAGTCAGAATTAAAAGGGATAAAACAAGCTTTTTCATATACAGATAAGTAAGTAGAATTTATTATTGATTTGTTTTTTTAATTTTTTTTTATGTGACCCCCAACCCCCAAAGGGGGCTTCAAGACATATTATCATTTTTTTTAATAACTTTAATCAAATACTAAAAGCTTTTTTAAGCCCCCTTTGGGGGTTGGGGGTCAGAATAAAGCATAGTATTTAATATTTTCAATTACAGCTACTTTATAATTATTATCCAAAATTTATTCTATAAAACTAATGCCTGGCCTTATGATAAGCAATAGCATTTAGTTTTAAAATGATTATTTTTTGTCGAGACTTTAAGGTTTTGTTTCCAATGGTCCCAAATACGATTTATGCAAGCCACCCAAGTTAATGATAAATCGGTCGAAAACCACGTCGGGGTCTATTGCCCAAACTTTAAAAACATGCTTTCCGGGTTTGGCAATAAAATGTTTGCTTTCGCCAATGGCAGAATTGCGTTGCACGTTTTGCTTCCACGTTTCACTCAGTTCGCGTGTGCTGAAATCAATTATTTTTGGTGGTTGGTTATCAATGGCTACGGCATACAAACAACCTCTTTGCTTGTTTATTGCATGAGTGGGCAATGTGTAAGTCAACGTATTTACCCAACCCGAACTGAAAGTGTAAAAATCATATTCCAAGCTTGGAGCATTTTTAGTCAAATCCCAGTCGTGACCAATTCTGCGTAAAGTGTCAGGCAATATGGTAACCATTTTCCCAGCCTGACCGAAATAATCTATTACCGTCCAGTTGTACTCATTTTTAGGATTTTCTTTGGTGAAATTAGCAGCACTAATGGCTATAACACCATCTTTTTCTACAAAGCGACCTTGCATAGAATCCAGCTCGTTTTGTGGACAATTGAAAACGGGAACTTGTAGTAAAACCGATGAACCAGCACCTTTTACCGTTATTTTGCCCAAGCTATTTCCAATAGGTGCATTTGCCCAATCTACCATAACTTTGATGCGTTCCTGTGCATTGCAAATACCTTTCGATTTCTCAATTTTCAGCCATTTATTATCGGCTTTAGCTTGCCATTTAAAAGGAGTTGTTCCTTTGTTATATATTTCAAAAGAATAGGTTTCTTTATAAATATTGCTCATCAATGGTAGCGAATGGATGGATTTTGTTCCATTATCTGGATCGTTTCCATCAAAATCAATGCCCATAATCGCTTTGTTGGGAATGCTAATCGAATCTACTGGCGGCATATACGAATAATTGAAACTCCACCACGACATCATTTCATTCCATTTTCCGTTCTCCAATTTTCGGAAATCTTCGGTGATTAATTTGATGCTATCGAATGCAAGTTTAGATTTCACAGCATATTCATTTGTCAATGCCCGCCCTTGTTTGGCATACATTCTATTTATTTGAGCATAAAGCAATTTGTCGTTCATAAGCTTACTTCCCAAAACATGGTAGTAGGCCAACTGATAAAACGAAGATTTGTATTCGGCAGGAACTTTAGTATAAATCACTTGAATCTTTTTCGCTAACTGATTCAATCGCGCCATTCTACGACTGAGTTCTCCATAATTGTGATAACTATATTCAGTGTTTATAACGGGTGTTGCTGGTTCTAATCTGTCCCAGCCCATAAAATCGGGTTTTCGCTCCAAAGCCAATTGATAGTAATCCATCATTACATTGTATGTTTCTTCGCCTAATTCATTGCCAAGATAAGATACAAACCAGTTTTTCATTCTGTCGAGTGCCGTTTGGGGTTTATTGGCTGGGAAATCCCAAGCCAAATCCATACAGTATTCTATTTGTTGTTCGTGCGGTTTTATATCGCCTACATTGAACACCCATAATCTATCAGCACCAGAATTAAACGCTTTATTCAATTCCTTCCAAATCAACATTGGATGCACGGTAGCAAGCCACACATAGGATTGTGGACGACCCAAATAATCCAAATGATAATACACGCCCGTTCCGCCTTTCCTGCTTTTTTCTTTCCACGAATTGAGTTGTTGAATATAACCATAATTATCATCTGTCCATACAATTGTCATATCATCGGGCACTTCAAGTCCTTCGTTATATAGTTTAAGCACCTCCTTGTAAACGGTAAGCACTTGGGGAACATCGGTTAATGGTTGTTTGTGGTATTTTTTCAAAATTTCGCGTTGGTTAGCAATGATATTGCTCAATAGTTTCGCCTTTTCATCAACACTAAAATCGCCCTCCATGCCTTTGTCTTCGGCACCACGCATTCCCATGGTGTAAATATTCTCATAATCAGCCGATTCTTTCACACGGGCATTCCATGCATTATCAATCTGCTGTTTGTTAATATCGTATTGCCAAGGACCATTTACTTTTTTGTTCCATTCAAGGGAGGTGTTTATGTGCAATGGCTCATGATGCGACGAACCCATAACAATGGCATACTTATCGGCCATTTCTTTGTTGCCTGGCACTTGATAAAATGCTTTTTTTATCTTCATAGAAGGCCAAATGTAGTTGGCTTTTAAGCGTAACATCATTTCAAACACTTTGGCGTAGGTTTTTGGCCCTAAAGTTCCCACTTCGGGTTCAAAAATTTTGCCAGCCCAAGGTCCAATGCCCCACTGCTCGTCGTTAATAAATATGCCTCGGTATTTTACATCGGGCGCATGAGAGAGAAATGGAGCAGTATTTACAAATACTTCTTTGTGTTGTTTTACCGGAATATCTGCCCACCAATAAAAAGGCGAAACGCCCATCTGCTTCGATAAGTTGAAAAGCCCATAAGCAGTGCCACGGCGGTCGCTACCACAAACAACCAGCGCACTTTCTACACTCGGAAATGGATTACTTATCATTTGACAAATATAGCGTTCCCACTGACCTTCGATGGCTTTTACGTCGAGTTTTTTTTCGGCAATCAGTTGTTTAATAAAACTGCTTTTCTCTATACTTCCAACCAGAATTAGGGTTTTGGCTTGAAGCGAATTTTGTAGTGCCGGTTTTACTTTGGTAACCACTGCCACGTCGTTTTGGAAATGAGTAGCAACCGTTTTAACTACTTCAAAATCGTTGGCATCCACTACAATGGTTGTGGCTGCACCATCACTAACTACCGGGAAAGAATTAGCGGCTTTTATGAAAGTAACTTGTTGAGCAAAAAATAATTGCGAAATGCTAATCAATCCAATAACAAGTAGAATTGAACGGTTTTTGTTGCTACAACATAATGTTTTCAAAGTGTTGTAATTTTAAAATTTTTGATTCATCGTTGTATTTTTGTATCCTAATCTGCTGGCAACAATAGAAATTGAATCACCCACATTTACCTTTATACCTTTGTCATTGTAAAGTATCCAATGTTGAGGATTGTTCCCTTTGCCATTTAGTTGATAAACAATAGAAGTGCCTTTTGTTGGGGTTTTAATTTTCAAAATGCCGTTTTTGTGAATCAAAACGGGTGTTAGCACTTGAGGTTGCACGCCGTTTGGCCACATTTCGTTAATAAGCTCTTTTTCAGTTTTTATTGTGCCATCCTTTTTTAGTCCTTGGTCGTGAATTGCTTTCACCCATTTGTCATTCTCTTTGCGAAGCCTTATTAATTCCTTTTTGTAAAGCGGATTATTTGCAACATCGTGAAGGTTATGTGGGTCATTATTCATCACAAACAATTGCTCTTTTGGTTTTGTATTCGAAAACCAAATCATTTGTATCGAATCAAGTTTATTCTGTGCTTTCAGTTCCAGCAAGCGAGCCATCGATGGAAGTGAGTTTATTCTAAACTGAATATCCTGATAATATGGTTTTTCGGGATAATAGTTACGGATATACATAAATTTTTTGTCGAAAGTCATGCGTACCATATCCATCTCGGTATCCATTCTGTCGCGACTTGCATGTACATATTTGCGTGGTTTATCCTTTTGTTTGCCTATCAAAACTTGTCCTTGCATATAGTTTGGCACTTTTGCACCAGCCAATGAAAGTACAGTGGCGGGGATGTCCAAAAGGCTAACCAATTCAGCATTACGCGAACCTGCATATTGGTTCTTAGGGAGTTTTATCAGCAGTGGAACATGCGTTCCAGAAGCAATAATCTCTCTTTTTTGTCGAGGCAATGGCCCGCCATGGTCTGAGTAAAAAATGATAATGGCATCGTCGTACAATCCTTTTGCTTTGAGATTTTGGATAATTTCGCCAGCCTCTCTATCCATAACCGTGATATTGGAATAATTTCGCACAATATCTCTTCGAATAGTCGAATCTTCGGGATAATAGGGGGGTACAATTACATCTTTATCGAAATAAGAGATAGGGCTGTTTTTACGGTATATTATCTGTGATTCGTGCGAAGTCATGATATTGAAAATGGAAAAAAACGGACTTTTTTCTGGTCTATTTTCCCATTGTGCCTTTTTACTGCAATCGTCCCAAGCTGATAAAGGCGCATTGAACTGATAATCTGTTTTATCATTGTTGGTAGCGTAATAACCAGCCGCCCGCATCAGTTCGCTGTAACATTTCACGTCTGCTGGCGGCACTGCCTGATAAGGCGAAATGCCTTTCACATCCTTGGCACCGGTACGCATATTACCACCACCAATGGAGTTGGCATACATGCCGGTAATCAATGCCGCCCTACTTGGTGCCGAAACGCCGGCCGTAGAATAGGCATTTTCGAACAAAATGGCATCGTTTGCCAATGCATCTAAATTGGGAGTTTTAACCACAGGATTACCGTAACAACCCAAATCAGGCGAAATATCTTCGCAGGAAATAATAATGATGTTAGGTTGTTTGCCAACATCAATTTTGTTTTGGGCCTGAATAACAGTAACAGCCGACAGACTTCCAACAGCAAGTAATATATGTTGTTTATTAATCATGTTATATTATTTTTTTTCAAATTGCATCAAATACTGAATACTGTTCATATATTCCCAATAAGGATAGGTGTGGGGGGTATTTGGCACCACTTTACTGACGTATTTTAACCCAATTTTGTCAGCTTCTATCATAAACTCTTTCATGCCGCTATACATTCTTTCGTCCAGTTCGCCCACCCAAATGTTCATCGGAATACTTTTTAGCTTTTTCAATTCCGGATTATTTTTCCAATAACTTATATGATGAAACCCGGCGGCAAAATTAGCTCCTGCCCATAATTCCGGTTTTTTTACAGCAATTCGCAGAGCACCATTACAACCCATGCTAAATCCTGAGATGTACATTTTGTTTTTTATTACCTGAAACTGATTTTGCAGCAATTCAACAATTTCGAAAATATCGTTTTCTGCGTAACCTTCGTATCCATTATTCCCTCGTCCCCATGGAGCAACCAAGAAGCCTAAATGAGCGCCCGGAATGGTGTCGGGGTTAATATCAACATTTCGGAATAATGTATTTTGCCCTGAATTGTCGAAACCTGTTTCTAAGCCCTCTAATGGGTGTCCCGGCCCGCTACCATGCAGATATACGGTTAAAGGATATTTTTTTTCGGGTTGCCAATTATAAGGCAATTGAAGTGTATAAAACTGCAAACTATAATCGAGCGACGAGCGAAACACAAAAGTAAGTGGGATACATTGTTTGGTAAATAAATCAAATTCATACTTTTCTGTTGGCATTTTTTCGAGTAATATTTTTATTGTCGAAAAGAATAATTCCACATCGTCTGTCTTATGTCGGTTTTGTATTTGTGGCAAATGCATGGTTTGATATGCCTGATCCACAACTAGTTTTGTTGATTTTAAATGTGTGCTAATCAATTCATGTGTCGAGGTTTTCAGTAATTGATTGATTCGTTTATTGAAATGGGCGTATAAAATATCCTTTGTTTCCAATCCTACGTTGAATGTTTTCACAATTTTATTATTGCTTATTAACTCAATCTTAACACTGTCTTGATTTGGTTTTATTAAATCAGACCTCACTTCGATTTGATATGATCCATTTAAAGATTTTACATCTTGCGTGCATTTTTCGTTAGCTATCGAAACTGCAATTTGATCAACTGATGTATTTTTCCATCCTACCAACAACTGCGCATTTTCATCCGATTTTTTTAATTGGGTTTGAACGGGAATAATGGTAGTGAAAGTTGTATTGAATTCAGGTAACTGATAGCGTTTCAGTTTGATAATCTCTTTCTTTGAAATTCCCCAAGTAAAATCAGAACCATTTTTTCCTTCATCCTTTATTAAAACAGCTACACCAATACTCCTTGCTACGGAGGGATTACTATTTATTTTTTCCCAGGGAATTGCCAATTCGTAGGTGGTAACTTTAGACTTTTCGTTGCGGGTTATAGTTCGAATCAACAGTTGAGCTTCATCATTATCAATCAAGGTGTTTTTATCATTGTTCATAATTGCCTCAGCACCTTTTTTGCCCAATCCAAAAATAGCTGTAAAATCATCATCCTGCAAGGTTTTCGAAACTGTACCATCGGGAGTGTTTCCACGCGAGTCGAGACTGATATATAGCGCATCGCCCATCCAAAGTGTACGCTCATCGTACTTTCGTGAATGTTCCTTATCAAAAACAGTTACTTTAAAGAGAATGCCTTCGGGGGCTGCTGTAATCCAGATTTTATAGTTGTGATCATTGGAAGTGCTGTCTAAAAGCAAGTTTTTTTTATCAAACTTAGGTTTGTCCCAATTTGAATTTTGTAATTTAGCGTTAGTGTAATGATTTGGAATATACTTTTCGATTTTTATAAAGGTTGATTTTGCAGCAGTTGTTGGCACTAATGCAAATACCAAACTCAAGCTAAAAAAAAACTTTATTAAACCGGTTGCAATTTTCTTTTTCATAAAGTTTACTATTTATTTTTTACGCATCGTACCGAAAATGCATTCTTCACAAGATAGGTGTTAGTCATTTTCATGTCGGAAAACTTACCTAAAACTTGGTAGTAATTATCCATCTCCACGCTCCACGCATAGTTTTTGTTGGCAGGAGTTGATGTCCAGAAAATTGCCCAATCTCCTTTTCGCCCAAACACATTATCGTAGGCCAATCCGGCAGGCACGGCATTAAATCCGGAGGTATTATTACCATCCCAATACGGAAACTGTGTTTTCGAAATCTTGAGATTTTGCATTAGGTTTTCGTTGTCGCCCACCAATTTATAAAGCGCTTCCCATTCTTCCTTAGTAGCTACATGCCAGCAATCGGGGCAAATTCCTTGTGGATTCGATTCGTTGTATTGCATTGCTTCGCCGTAGGAGTAAAGTCCACCATAAACAGATAGATTTTTACTGTCGTTGTTGTAGGCTGTTTTTTCAATTATTCCGTTGTTGGTTTGATTGGTATTTTGCACCATTACGCCCACATTCATGTTTTTGGTCATCCATTGGGTGCCATTAATTAGTAAAGTGGGGTACTTTTCGCCGTTTCTACCGTCGGTAATGGTATCGCCTTTTACAGTTTGTGCACTAACCGAAATAGTTAGTATTGAGAGTAATAATAGATTTAATATTTTCATTAACTAATAATTTCGACAAATTATAACTTGATTAAAAGACCTAACAGAATTTTACTACTGTTAGGTCTTATTGAAAATTGATTTTGAATTATTGCATTTTAACTATCGAAATAGCTTCATTTATTGTTTTACAAATTTAAGAACTTTTGTGCCATTTTGAGCAGAAATTCGTAATAAATATACTCCAGGTCGTAAGCTCTGTACATTCAGAATGTGTTCTTTACTTCGTATAGCCTCGCCAATCAGCTGTTTACCATTTAAATCGGTTACAAAAAGCTGTCCAGCCATATCGTTAGGTAAAACCACACGAAGGAAATCTTTTGTGGGATTTGGATACATATCAATCACTTCGGCTTCAAACTCATCAACCGCTGTAGGTCCCTGTTTCGAAATAACAATCGAAATGGTATCGCTTGCTCCCGATAAATCGGTGGCAGTTGCTACAACCCTGATTGTGCCATTGCCGCTACTTAAACCGCTGGCATAAATCATTATTGAACTCGAACCTTCGGTAAAAATAGCATTAACAGTCTGATTATCCAACAATTCCCATTTAACAATACGGCTAAATGCATCCGAAGGTAAAACACTCACATCTACAGTTAGTCGTCCTCGGTTTGCTGTAATTGCATACACATTGTTTCTTGGCGTAACTTTTACCGTAGTTACCTTTTTATAATCCTGATAAACTAGAGCAGGAACAAAGTGTTGATCAGTACCTTCGAATTTCAAAATGGTTAATCCATACTTCGGAACAGTTACCAGAATACTGTCTTTAAAGTTAGTAAGCATTTTTTCGTCAATAATTGTTTCGGTAGAACTGAACGAATTACCTGTTATCGTAATCACTTTACAAGTTGTAGAATTTCCAATAAAATCAGGAATGTCTACCTGCACCACATAGTCGTTTTCGAAATCGCGACTGAATAAAGCCACTGAGTAACTTGTAGAGTCGGTATAAGCTTTACAGCCTACTGCATCAATATCCAGCACAGTACCTTGATTTGAGATTTTGTAAGCCGAGCTAAATTGCGTTTCGAGCATTGCACCTGTACAATAAGTGTTAATGTATTTTGCAACGGTGTATAAAGGTAATGGTTTATATGTAATTGCGTTATCAATCAATCGCCATTGACCACCTTCGAAGTTGAATATACAAACATCAGGAACTCCCAAAAGAGGTACCGACGCATAATAATCGGCAAAGGTAATGGCCTGACCCACTGAGCTGGAATATGAATTCGATGTCATATTTCCTTCGTACATATACATTGGCAAGATGCGACCCGTTGCAACAAGCATTTCTCTCCAGTCTTGTTTTAGTCCGTTGAAATTCGTTTGCATAAAGGCAATACTGCTTTTATGATAATCCAATTGTGAAGAGTTTAAAGGGATATTCGGGTCTAAGTTAAGATTACCTCCAAGGTATCCGCTTATCGACAGAATATCTACTTCGCCTTTGTCGCCTGCTAGCATTTTAGCGTGCAAACCATAGTTATTACCCGGATAACGTCCGCTGTATGCAATTTTCATTTTTGAAGTATTGAATCCAGTTGTAGCTTTCATAATGTTAGCAGCACTACGTACCCACGCACCATAAACTGTATAATCGGCACCAATCGGAGCATTGTGAGTTGCTGCTCCCCATACTTCGTTGCCAAGTTCTATAATTACTCCTTTCGATTTCGACATCAAATCGCCATAACCCTCGGCAACTCTTAAAGCACCCCCTGTGGTTGAAGCATCGCCTGCTAGATACTCAACAAAAGTTTTGAATGTTTGCGAATTTTTCATGAAATCCGTATTTGTCGAAACTCCCGTTGTTAAATATGTTTTTGCATTTAATTTATTTCCTAATGCTACCCAGTCGGCATAACTGTGATTTTTACCTGTACCAATTCCTGAACAATATTTCAACGATTCACCATTGGCTTCTATAGCTCCCCAACGTACCGCTGATGGCTTCATTTCCTGAAGCAAGCTAAGCGCTCGTGTGTTAAATTTTTCGCCGGCAGTATATGCTCCTTTTTCAACAAACTGAATATTGTCATAAAAAACAGCTCCGTTCGAAAGCGACACAAAGTCGAGATACCATGTGCCTTCAACACCCGAATAAGTCGTAGTTAATTCCACTTCGTACATTTGCCACTCACTGGTAGGAGTTACATTTTTTGATCCAAATGAACCATTAAATCTACCGGCCAACTTAATTTGAACATCGCCCGTATAGCTCACGTCCTTTTTCATAGCAAACCGTACTAAATAAGTGAATTGTTTGTCGACTTGCGTGCTCAGTATGCAGCG
Source organism: Porphyromonas cangingivalis (assembly GCA_945902955.1). Classification (GTDB taxonomy): domain Bacteria; phylum Bacteroidota; class Bacteroidia; order Bacteroidales; family Paludibacteraceae; genus Paludibacter. The sequence goes on along the minus strand of CAMDNO010000007.1, from coordinate 7,013 downwards.
GAAATATCCATTTGCAATGCCCGAAATACGAGCCGAGTACTTTCCTTCGTAAGGTGCTGTAATTGTTGTTCCAGCTCTCGTAAACGAAGCATTCGAAAGCGCTTTTCCAAAATGGCTGATATTGGTTAATGTATCCATTTCGGAACCTTCGAAATTACCAAACGAAACTAAATTATTACTTATCATGGCTGATTTTTGATAATTCAGCCCTACACCAAAGCCATCGAATTTACACAAAGGATTTAGCTTAATGCTTAAACGTCCTTTGTGAATATTGTCTCTCGTTTCGTTGGGGTCGAAAGCAATTGTGGATACGTTCAGATTTTCACTTTTTGCCGATTTGTTGTAATTGGCATCCACAGCTTCTACCGCATAAGTATAAGGTGTAAGTTCGGTTAAATCATTCAACAGCACAGTTGTGTCGTTCAGGTTTTTGCGTACCAACACATTATTTTGAAAAACGTTGTATCCACGTACTTTCGTTTCGGTATCAGTCGATTTGTTCCAGTTTAGTTTTACCGAGAATGCTGTTCTGAATGCAGCACTTAAATTAGTAGGTACTGATGGTGGTGTGTTGTCAACAACATATGTTGTTGCACTCAGCACTTTCGAAAGGTACGATGCGTTTTCCGAATCGTCCACAGCAACCACATGTATATTATAAACTTTGTTGGCATTCAACCCAATAATTTTATATTCTGTTTCTTTTATAAGCGTATTGTTTTGCAAAACACCATCTAAGAAAACTTTGTAGCCAGATACACTTCGATTATCGGTAGATGCATCCCAGCTTACAGTAATGTCGTTTACACCTAAATTCGACACTTTGAAATTTTGAGGAATACTTGGTTTGGTAACATCATAATAAGGTGCCAGATTATCACCCGATATAAATCCAAGCGGTGTACTATTGCTCGACCATTTAATCCAGAATGGTTGAGAGTTAATAATATCCTTGGAGTAAGCTTCGAAATAATACACTTTGCCTGCTTCAAGCAAGTATGAGTCCGATGTCCATGTAGATGCAGCTCCTTCAACAAGTTTTGTTAAGCTCGATTCAAGTGTTGAAACGCCATCACCCAGGTTTAAGAAAAGGCTAAAACCTTCGTTCGAAAATCCTTGGAAATTGTAATACTCCGTCACGCTTGGTACGATATAGCCATACATTTTTGTCCAGAAAAAGTCACGTTCTTTGGTCTCGATTGGTGTATTGGTTGAGCAAATTTTTTGATACGAACCCGCAGTAGGTACATCGGCAATTGTAGGACGTGGTTGCCAGTGCGCAATGTCGTATTCAACAAAATTAGCACAAGGATTACTAAAGCTGATGACATCGATTTCCTGATTGATAATTGATGCGTCTACTCCACCACCTTCAGTTCCGCCATTGTCAGTCAGCGTAATTTCGAGGGTTGCTTTGCCTAATTTCGATTTATCTTTTACGTAAACAAAAGCAACTTTATTCCCTGCTTTATACGATACTGAGTCAACAGTTATTAGGTCTGTTGATTTCGAAACAGCCGAAATGCTCACATTTTGCACTTTATTGTCATCTCCATCATCAATATTGGGCAATATAATAATTTGTTGTCCTCTGTTGGGGTAAATTTTAGTTGTTACTGTGCCCATTACCGGAGCACTATTGATAGCCGGATTAACAACAGCCACATTAAAGCTCATGGTATTGGTATCTTCATCACCCAAGTCTTTCACCCCTCTATCGTCTTTTACAGTTACCGTTAAGGTTGTAACTCCGTGACTAAGTGGAGTGTATTGTAGCGAAGCAGTTGTGCCTCCTGTGTAAGTTATCTGAATGCTGCTGTTTGCAACTGCGCTCTCGTTGCTACTTACAGCTGTAATGGTGAGTGTTTCTTCCCTTTCGGTATTACCATCACTAATTCCGGTTAGTTCAATAGTTTTCGAACCGGTGTTGATGTACACGGCGTCCGGATTTAATAATTGGTCGATGGTTGGTTTTTTATTTAATGCACCATCGGGTCCCACGCGTATTTCGTCGGCTCCCAAATCGGGCGCTGTGGTGCTGCGCAAGTTTCCTTCGAAATCGGTAGGTACTACCCCCGACATAGGTTTACCGGTATTGCTTGCTAAAGTTGATTCGGTAGTTAAATGCAAATCGGAAACTGACACAAAAGGAGGCATTTCGCTTGCCGATTGTTGTTCGCGCCCTGCCAATGCATTATTCGAAGCAGTTTGGTATGCAGCAAAAGTAGCGTGGGTAGTATTGCTGAATTTAAATCGTGTGCTTGCAGGGTCGTTTGCATAATACAAATTATTATTACTTGCAGCAGTTAGGTTTGTTAAATCCTTGTATTGTATAAATACCACATAATTATTTGCCGGAGTACCGGTAACCGAATTATTTACAAAAATATTATTTGCCATAGTTATACTTGTCAAACCAGTATTATTAGTACATGCCACAGCGGCAGTTGTCTGAAAACTATTCGTGATTGTTTGATTTAGATAAACCGAGTTATGATACAACTCATGAGCGGGCATTAAGTTATTGTCAGTACCCATATTAATACCAACTATGTTTTTACCTGCTGTAAGTGGGAAAATATTGGTGAGGTTCGAAACTACATTGTTGTAGATAAGCACTGTTGGTGCAGTAGCGGTTATTCCGTAAAGTGAACTTTGTTTGTTGATACTCATGTTTTTTACCACATTTCCATATATGTGTAAGTAACCTGTATTCAATCCACCTGTTGCTATTCCATTGCGGTCGCCATAAGCTACAGTTACTCCTGCACCATCCAACACATTATTGTATATTTTAGTGTTTTTGCAATAGCTTACTTTAATACCGGCTGCCTCGGTTCCAAATTGTCCGGTTATCGTATTGTTGTAAATTTCGTTACCTTCGTCGTAGTTTGAGAGTCCGGTAAGCCTATTATTGAAATCTACAGCAGCATCGACATTCGAAATTTCATTGTGATGTATTTTGTTGAAGTTATTGGTGCCTTCAGCCTGTGTAGCTTTATTTGTAAAAGCAATAGCGTAGATGCGTTCTTTATTAAAAGTGTTGCCTGCATTTATCACACAGTTTTTTACTTCGTTGTAGCTACATCCATTGTCGGTCATGCCATTGAAAGAAACAGGTTTTTCGAACATTACTGTTGCTGAAGTATTTGTAGCTCTCATATCCAGCCCATCGATGGTTAGGTAGTCGACACCTGTTGCTCCAATTATACAGTCCGAAGCAGACCCAGTTGCCGGACAATTAATAATAGGTTTCGCTAAATGCGAATTCTTAGCACTGCGTTTAATCACAATGGGTTTAGTAGCAGTCCCTGTCTGGCGGAGAAAACCAATTATACTCGAAATGGAAGTGTGCGCAAAGGTTTCACCATTTGCCACTTCGAAAGTAACGCCACCTTCGCCTACGCCAAAGTTGTTGAGTGCTATGATGGCAGCGTTTAGGTTCAGGTAATTGCCGGTTGCCGAAATAGTTTTTGTTCCGGTTAGATTATTGGCAACCAACGCATTGCGGTCGTTGGTCATGGGTGTAGGGGTAAAGGTACCCTCACCCGTAGTAACTGAGGTACAAACCGCATCGATGGGTGTGCCTACGGTAGCTGTGGGTTTTAAATCAACCAACAAATAGAAAGAGTGTGAACCGGCGCTGCTTTTAACGTACGACCCAGTAAAATTAACCGTTGAGCCCGGGTTTTCTATAGGCGTACCCAAAAAATTAGCTGCATTTGTGAAATCGGGTAAGCTATTCGATGATTGAATAAGCGAAACACGAGCGATTTGTTCCGGATTTGTGAGAGTAAATTGTAGGTTGGTAATAGGCACCGATGCGTTTGTAGTTGTTACCATTACATTTACCAAGCGTTGGTACACTGTGCCTAAACCATAGGGCTGACCAGTGGCTAGTTCGGTTTGATTTTGAGAAACACTTTGTGCCGAAAGCTGAATTGTAAAGCCTGCGAGACACACCAAAAGCATAAAAACTGCTTTAGATGAAATGAAAGTAATTGATTTCATACGTATTTTTTTTTGAATTAAAGGCTCCTACTTTGTCGCAAAGTATGGACGATGTAAAAATACGGCATTCTTATGGTATAAACTCCTATTTTTCTATCCTTTTCTGATACTTTTCCGACAAGAAATGACTAATATTTTATTTCAATATTCTGTATTTGATTGAAAACCATGTTAAAATCAAGATAATATGAGTTCTCGAGTTTCGAAATCGTAAACTGTAGTGGTTGATTATTGGTCGTAACCGATGTTACATTGCTAATGTTATCGGGTAACAACAGATGTAATTTCGAATCTTTTCCGCTGCCGGTGAGTAGTAAGCTAATTTGTCGATTCGACACTTTGTGTTTGTATGCGTATGCTACATAGCCATTGGAAGCAGGGAAACAGGCTGTTACGGTAGCTGAGTTTATGTTAGCAACACTCCAGCGGGGTGAGATAATAGCATTTTCGAAAGCCAAACTGCTGTTTTTTATGCCGGCAATGCCTTCGATTAAAGCGCCCATTATATTTCCGGCAGCCCATTGGTCGGGGCCACCAAACGAGCCGAATGTAGGTTTTATGTAGTGCGGTTGGTTCGATAATGTAATGCCCAATATTGCATACAGTCCTTCTTCTTCGGATGCTTTGATTTGAAACTTTGCAATTTTTTTGTTCGGATTCGGATTGTCGATGGCTAACCAGCAAACACCTACGCCAGTACTTAGTGGGTTGGTTCCGAACCATGCCACGCCTGCCCTTTCGTTGCCCTTTATACTTGGATACCACCAGCCCGAAATATCTGTTCTGTTGTGAATGTAGGTAGTATAACTTGTTCCATCGGCATACTGAATGCTAAACGAGGCTGCCACTTCGTTTTTGCCATTGCCGGAGTACGAATGTAGCAGGTAAACCGATGCGGCCGTGTCGTTTACAGTTAGTTCGCAGCTTTTGGGTAGTACTTTGTTAGTCGATACAGCAACAGCGCTTCGGCGTTGATTTTGTTCAGGATTTACTATGTGAAACAAAATGTTATTCATTTGCTGGTTACCTGTGGGAATGTTACGCATGTCATTTTCGGGTCGGGCATCGTTCATCCATTTTACCGAATTGGCTCCGCCTTTATCCCACAAATCCATATTGGCAATTTTACGAATATCCAGCGTTTTATAAATCGGAGTATTGGGATTGGGGAAAGCACCGGTATATGCAAAGTAAAGATGATTGTTGCTTTTTTTTGCCATTTCGAGCGTACGAAGAAGCACATCGGCACCATATTTTTCGGCACCATTTTCGAACGCACCACGCGCCAGTTCGCCTATGGCATGTGCAGCTATGCCCCCATTCATATATTGCCATTTTGCACCGTGTTTTTCGAATCCTTTCTGGAAAGGCGGATAAATAGCATACCACTCGCCGGGAGAGCCCTCGGGTAGTTTGTTTTTCAGCTCTTTATAGGTATTTAAAATTTGTTTGTTGATATCCAATGGTAAACCACGTGTGAGCGAATACATATTGCTCTGCGCAATTTGAGCCTTCATATCCACACCTAATTTGCGCACCACGTTCGCATCTTCGTCCACAAAGTGCGTAAAAAACCGTCCGTTCCACGACACTTTCAGCAGGTTTTTCAGTATCGTTTCGGCACGCTCCTTGTATTTTACGGCTAATGCTTTTTCGTTCAATGAGCTATACATTTCGGCCAACATGTTGCAGGCTTCGTAATAGCCGGTATTGTCGCCAAAAAACACACCAAATTTTGTTTTTCCGGGCACCAACACCATTGTGGGACTTACCGGTGCAGCGGGTGTGTATTCATCGTCTACCTGAAAATCCCACGAGTCGATGCACAGTGGACGCTTCAATAATTCGAAGCGGCGCGACCATCTAAGCGTGTCATTCACACAATAATCCAACGCTTTGGCTGCAGCACCAACCGATTTTTGCATCCATTGGGTATCGCCACTTGCTTTCCAGTGCTTGTAAAGCATATTTACAAAATAGTAGTCCGAGTGGTTATCAACCGGCTGACGGTAGCCCCAACAGCCATCGAATTTCTGAAAGTATTTTCCGTAGGTGGTTTCGTAGTGCTTGTAGTCCTTGTCGCCATCCAGCGCACGCATCGAACTCCATATCATACCATCGGCAGCTTGTGTTTCGCGAAGCAAGTCGGTCAAACCTGCACCATACGGCAAGAAGTATTGCATGCCGTTCATCACATTGCTGTTGTCCAAATCCCATGTAATGTAAAACCGATAGCTTTTATCTCCCAACCGTAGTTCGTTGTAGGGTTTTGTGTTTTTACCATACCCATCGTTCGAATTTTTCAGTAACCCGTTGAGCGATATGTTGTATAGTTCGGTAAGCTCACCTTTATTTTCGGAAAATGTGGTTTTGGCAACCAATTCGAAATGCGTAGTAGCCAGTACTTTTCCTTTGCTATTGGTAAGTGTAATGGTTTGTTTTCCGGCCGTTCCACCCGTTACAAATTGTACTTGCGGAAGTGCTTTTGTGCTGAAATAAGTTCGTCCCTTGGAGTCGGTAACGCTAAAAGTTCCTTTGGCTTTGCTGCAAATAGTTAGCGTTTGCAGGGGTGTAATTTCTGCAGGCGATGTTAACACGGATACACTTGAATTCTGTTGAGCTGCAACAGCTATTGATGAAGTAATTGAAAGCAATATTGATGTGATTAATACAAGCAATTTCGCAACTGAATGGCTGTTCATAAGAAGTGTTTGATTTTCAGTTTATAACTTTACAAAAATAGCGTTTTTCGTTCAACAAACACTGATATTTTTTTAGCAAATACTAATACATTTGATATCTATAACAAGTGAGGGCGTCTTTCAAAAAGACACCCTCACTGCATGGTTTTTAACCCAATTGGGTTTTGTACGGATTATTCTGTAAATATTCTGGCGATAAGTTAGTTTCACTTGGCCCTGCAGGTGGACTCGATTCCAATGCCAGCGAAATATCGTTATCAAGAAAAATGATTTCGATATGAGGCGCGATATATTTTT
>CAMDNO010000006.1 GCA_945902955.1 Porphyromonas cangingivalis | reverse complement strand
TCAATCTATTCTGCTTCTGCTCCGTCAACTCCGTATACAACTAACGACGAAGGTCGCGGACCGGCATGGGCTAACTCATTGTTCGAAGACAATGCTGAGTTTGGTTTGGGTATGGTTTTCGCTTACGACAATATGCGCGAACGTTTGGTACGTATTATGAACGAAGCTATTGCTGATAATTGCTGTTCAGACGAATTAAAAGGATTGTTTACTGAATGGATTGAATTCAAAAACGATGCTGACAAATCAAAAGAATTAGCCGCTAAAATTACACCTTTAGTAAACGAAAAGAAATGCGATAAATGTGCTCAGATAGCTGATCTCAGTCAATATCTGATTAAACAATCGCAATGGATTATTGGTGGCGACGGTTGGGCTTACGATATTGGTTTCGGTGGTTTGGATCACGTAATTGCTTCGGGCAAAAACGTAAATATCCTTGTACTCGATACCGAAGTTTACTCAAATACAGGCGGACAGGCTTCGAAATCGACTCCGGTTGGTGCTGTGGCTAAATTTGCTGCTTCGGGTAAAAAAGTTCGCAAAAAAGACCTTGGTATGATTGCTGCCACTTATGGTTATGTATATGTAGCTCAAGTAGCTATGGGTGCAAATCAGGCTCAAACTCTCAAAGCACTTCGCGAAGCAGAAGCTTACGACGGGCCATCAATCGTTATAGCCTACTCGCCTTGTATTAGCCATGGCTTAACTACAGGTATGGGCAAAGCCAATATGGAACAGGAATTAGCTGTTAAATGCGGATACTGGCATTTGTATCGTTACAATCCTGCGTTGGAAGCCGAAGGAAAAAACCCAATGCAATTGGACTCAAAAGAACCAAACTGGGACGAATTCCAAAACTTCCTCAAAGGTGAAGTACGTTACACTTCGTTATTGAAACAATTTCCTAAGGAAGCACAAGAATTATTTGATGCAGCCGAGGAAAATGCAAAATGGCGATACACAGGCTACAAACGAATGGCTGAACAAGTATTTTAAGAACCCCTAACCCCTAAAGGGGAAAAAGAAAAAACTCCGAACAACCTAAGTTGTTCGGAGTTTTTTTTTAACCGGAGAATTACTCCTCTGTATTCACCATCCAATTCGAAAATACATTAATATAGCTCCAAAACGAGCGTATTAATTGCTCGGGGAGACCAGTTTCAAGCAATGCAACCCGATAACATTCGAGCCAAACGCGACGACCATCGGATGTAATTTTAAACTCTTGGTGACGCTTTGTCATCATAGGTTTTCCCCTATTCTGATTAAAATAATCGGGGCCACCGCAAATCTGAATAATAAAATCAGAAGAGTGAAGTTTTGCTTTTTCAAAAGCCTCATCGGAGGGTGGAAAAAGATGTTTAATATCGCTCGTACGCATCAAATCGTACTGTCGGCTTACCATCTTGCGAATTCCTTCCTCACCTAATTGTTTTAAAAAATCGCGGTCGGGTAATGTAACAGGTGGTCTTTCTCCAAAAGGATATTCGTTTATTTTGAGTTCCATAATTGTTTAGCTAATTAGTATTTTTAAATGCCTATTTAACAGATTAGTAAACAAATAACTATCAAATAAGTTTTAAAAATAAAAAATCAATTTCGCTTATCAACGCCCCACATCAATTTATTTTTCAAATTATCAAAAAAAGTATGATTGGGTCGTTTTAAAACTTTGATTGTAAAATCAGCTTTTTTAATTCTCAATTGAGTATTTTCGTTTAAAATGATTGTTCGACCATCCATTGCCAATTGAAAACTTTGAGTTCGACTTTTAATTTCTAAATCGATAATCCAATTATCCGGCACAATAAGCGGACGCACATTTAAGCTATGAGAAGCTACTGGCGAAAGAATAAAAGTACCAGCTTGTGGCACTACGATTGGTCCACCTACACTCATTGAATAAGCCGTAGAACCAGTTGGCGTTGCCACAAGTAAACCATCCGACTGATAAGTGTGTACAAGTTCACCATTAAGTGTGGTATTAATACTCAGCATCGACGAACTATCTTGCTTTAAAATAGACATTTCGTTTAGAGCATAAGGATATTCAAATTGCATTCCATCAAGCGTTTGAACAAAAAGAAGTGTGCGTTCTTCAATAATTAATTCGTTAGCTAACAACGAACTCACAGCATCTAACATTTCATTAGCAGGCACATCAGCCAAAAAGCCAAGACGACCAATATTTATTCCTAAAATAGGAATATTTTTAATGCCAATATGTGCTGCTGTATTCAAAAATGTTCCATCACCACCAATGCTTAGTGCAAAATCGCAATTAAAATTATCGTTCGATAAAACTTCTATAGATTCTAAACAACAAATTTGATTATCGTTTACAGAATCGTATAAATCGCTATCGAGCACAACTCCTACCTTGCGCTCTTTCAAAAAATCAAACAAAACTTTTAAGTAAGTAATGGTTAAATCGCTGTAAGTATTTCCAAAAATGGCAAATTTCATTCTCTTATATTTTTTTTTAAAACTATGCAAAGAAACAAAATGAAATTCATACATGCAAACAAATTGTATATTCAATTTAAAAATGCATTATTCAATTATTTTATTGTAATTTTACGCCCCGAAAAACAAAAAAATTAAACACACAAACAACATGTTATTCAACATTTCTTACCTCGAATGGCTGGGATACCTCAGCTCCATTATTGTAGCTATATCACTTACTATGAGCTCTATAATCAAGCTTCGCGTACTTAATTTAATTGGAGGAATAGCCTTTACCTTTTACGGTTTTTTGATAGGCTCTCTCCCCGTAGGCTTACTAAATTTATTTATGATAGGTGTAAATGTTTTTTATTTAATAAAAATATATTCGCATAAAGAAGCTTTTAAACTACTGAAAATTAACCTTTCGGATAGTTATTTGAATTATTATCTCGATTTTAACAAAAATGATATAAAACAATTTTTTCCAAGTTTTACCTTACTCAATTTAGCTGAAAATAAAAATAATTTATTGACTTTCTGTCTGTTACGAAATGAATTAATAGCCGGAGTGTTTATTGGAATTAAAAATGAAACGTCTCTAACTGTTGTTCTCGACTATGTAAGTGCTCCCTACCGCGATTTAAAACCAGGTGAATTTTTGTATCAACAAAATAATGTGCTTTTAAAAGAATATGAAATTAATAGAATTGAAATATCAACTGATAACGAACAACATATCAAATATTTAAGGAAAATGAACTTTAAATTTAAACAAAATGGGCTATATGTTTTAGCTCTCAATTAATCATTTGTAAGTGATAACGTATAACTTTCGAATTATTTTTTTGTAATTTTGTGCTCTGAATAATAAATACTAAAATGACAAGATTAAGTGTTAATATAAATAAAATTGCAACTTTGCGAAATGCAAGGGGTGGAAATGTACCTAATGTTTGTAAAGTAGCTTTGGATTGCGAAAAATTTGGTGCCAATGGAATTACCGTTCATCCCCGCCCCGACCAACGCCACATCCGTTTTGCTGATGTATATGATTTAAAATCTATTCTCACAACTGAATTTAATATAGAAGGCAATCCCAATGCTGAATTTATCAAGTTAGTATTAGCAATTAAGCCCAATCAAGTAACTTTAGTGCCCGATTCACATGATGCTATCACATCGAATGCAGGCTGGGATACAGTTAAAAATTTAGATTTTCTTAAAGATGTTACAGAAAAGTTTCAACGAGCTGGAATTCGCGTATCTATTTTTGTAAATGCCGATCCTAAAATGGTTGAATATGCCGCAAAAGCGGGGGCCGATCGGGTGGAATTATATACCGAACCTTACGCCTCCATGTATCCTACGGACAAAGAAAAAGCTATACTACCATTTATAGAAGCTGCTAAAATTGCAAAAAACTGTGGCTTAGGATTGAATGCTGGGCACGATTTAAGTCTCGAAAATCTTCATTATCTTGTTCAAAACATCCCTTGGATAAACGAAGTATCTATCGGCCACGCTTTGATATCCGAAGCACTTTATTTTGGTCTCGAAAAAACAATTGCATTATACAATGAACTATTGAATTAAAATATCGTTATATAGATTAATATTAACAATCAAATAATTATTCAATTCTAAAAAATCCCTTCAATTTTAAAATTTATTTTTTATGAAAACAACAAAAGTTTTAGCTTTATTTTTGGTAGCAACGATGCTTATTACAGGTTGCAGCACCATGTCGAAATCGCTTAAAGGTGGTATGATTGGTGGCGGTGCAGGTGCATTGTTAGGTGCAGGTGTAGGTGCATTAATTGGCAAAGACGCTAAAAGTGCAGCAATTGGTGCTGGTATTGGAACAGCTGTAGGAGCAACAACGGGTGCTATTATTGGTAAAAAAATGGACAAAGCAGCGGCAGCAGCAGCAGCCATCGAAGGCGCAAAAGTTGATAGTATTCGTGATGCTAATAACTTAAAAGCCATTAAAGTTACTTTTGATTCGGGTATCTTATTTCAAACAGGAAAAAGTACATTGAATGCAGCCTCGAAAGATGCTTTGAATAAATTTGCTAAAATTTTAACCGAAAATGCCACTATGGATATTGCTATTATGGGTCATACCGATAATACCGGCAAATTGGAAATTAACCAAAAATTATCATTGGAACGTGCTCAATCAGTGGCAAATTATTTAACTTCTCAAAGTGTAGCTACCACTCAATTCAAAAAAATTGAAGGAAAAGATTTTTCGGAACCAGTTGGCGACAACACAACTGCTGAAGGACGTGCTGCTAACCGACGTGTGGAAGTATATATGTATGCAAGCGAAAAAATGATTACAGATGCTGAAGCAGCTTCAAAATAATTAGTTATTTATTTATTTTTAAATGCATTTAAGAACTGCAAAAAATTTATGACCTTAAATTTTTTGCAGTTCTTTTTTATTTAGTAACTTTGTGCTATATTTTTACGGTACGAAATTTGTAAACTTCTTTGATTTTATAATCAAGAGTAAATAGCTCTGAAGTAAAAATCTCGCCTATCAAAGAAAACCAAGATTGAAATTCAAGAAATAAAAATTTTAAAAATAACTATTTATGAACTTAATGCTTATCCTACAAGTAGCTGATACTGTTGTAAATGCTGCCATTACAACAACCAAAACAGCTACAAAAGAAATGAATTTATGGGAAATGTTTCAGTACGGTGGTCCCATTATGTATGTTTTGATTTTAATGTTGACTTTTGCCATTTATTTATTAATCGAACGATTGGTAACGCTCAAAGGCGCATTGAAAGAAGATAATTCGTTTATGAACCGTATTAAAGATTATATTTATGATGGTAAAATTGATGCTGCCGTAAAACTCTGTCGCGAAACAAATACCCCTACTGCTCGTATGGTCGAAAAAGGGATTAGTCGTTTAGGACGTCCCATGAGCGATGTGCTTGTGGCTATCGAAAATGTGGGAAATCTCGAAGTTGCCAAACTTGAAAAAGGATTGGTTTTTATGGCTTCCGTTTCAGGTGGGGCTCCTATGTTAGGATTTTTGGGAACAGTAACTGGTATGGTTACCACTTTTTACAATATGTCGTTAAATAATTCGGGTACAATACAAATGAGCGATTTATCAGTAGGTATGTATCAGGCTATGGTAACTACCATTGGTGGATTAATTGTTGGCATTATTGCTTATTTTGCTTATAACTATTTGGTTTCGAGAGTCGAATCTGTTGTTCGTAAACTCGAAGGCCGCACAATGGAATTTTTGGATTTGTTGAATGAACCAGCGTAAAGATGTGGTAATTCGAAAATGTGGTGATAAGTTGATATTATTATTAACAAAAGAGCCAATCAAAAGATGAACTGATTAACATTTTTCAAATTTCAAACTTATAATTTCTAACTTATAAAAGAAATGGCATTAAAAAAAAGAATTAAAGCAGATGCTGGTTTTGCAATGTCGTCGATGACAGATATAATATTTTTGTTGTTGCTGTTTTTTATCATTGCTTCGACCATGTCGTCGCCAAACGATATAAAAATAAATTTGCCTCAAAGCAAAGCTACAACTACAACGAAGTCGGTTATTGCCAAAGTATCTATCGATGCTCAAGGGAATTACTTTGTTGCTGTTGGCTCCGATTTACCAATCCCAGTAGCTTCTGAAGCCCTCGAAGGATATATAATGAGTTTAGTTGCTAAAGATACAACTACATATATTGCTTTACACGCCGACCAAGATATTGCCTACAAAGAGGTGGTAAAAGTGTTAGATATTGCCAATCAGCATAAACTTAAATTGGTTATTGCTACAAAATCGTCGTCGAAGTGAGAAGGTCAAAAATATATGGTATAACTGGATCGGTACTCATCGTAGGTTTACTGATTCTTTTGTTGTTTTTACTTGTCATGCCAGGACAAAAAGAGCCTGAAGACGAGGGCATTATGGTTAGTTTTGGTGAAGTCGATATGGGAAGCGGTAAAACTGAAACTCCTACCGAGCAACCAACTGTAAAGCCTGTAACTCCACCTCCGGCAACACCCAAACCTGAGAAACAGGAAGTATTGACGCAAAACGACAATTCATTAGCTATTGCGGAGCAAAAGAAAAAAGAAAGGAAAGAAAAAGAGGCACTCGAACGCGAACGATTGGAAGAAATACGCGTTGCTAATGAAAAAAAACAAGCACAACAAGAAGCAATTGATAAAGCTAATGCCATGAATGGGCTTTTTGGTAATAATAATTCTGCTGGGAGTGGTACTACATCGGGCGATACACGTCAAGGAAATCCCGCAGGTTCGGGAAATTCGGGTGGCAATTCATGGTCGTTAAATGGTCGTTCACTCAACGGAACTCTTGTAACACCCAGTTATGATAATAATGTTGAAGGAAAAGTTACCGTTAATATTCGTGTCGACGAAAATGGGAATGTACTTGGCGCTACAATTGGTTCACCTACAACCATATCGGATGCAGCAACCCGCAATGCAGCCATTTCAGCAGCCAAACGTACCCAGTTTACAAAAGGAAAAGGCATTTCAACCGGTTCAATAACATACAATTTTAAACTTCGATAATATGCAAATTTACCTATTTTTAGCCGAAGGCTTCGAAGAAATTGAAGCCATCGCTCCTATCGATATTTTTCGTCGTGCTGGCTTAATTGTAACAACAGTTTCTGTTAGCAACGAAAAAGCCGTTACTGGTGCTCATGGAATTACTGTATTGGCCGATAGCACTTTTGAAGAAACTTATTTTGTAGAAGACAGTTTACTTTTTCTTCCTGGCGGACTTCCTGGAACAACTAATCTCGATATTCACAGCGGATTAAAAGACTTAATTAAAATCCATTCAGCAAATGGCAATAAAATGGCTGCAATATGCGCTGCACCTTCTGTATTTGGCAAAATGGGATTGTTAGCTGATAAAGAAGCTATATGTTATCCAGGTTTCGAAAATCAGTTAGTAGAAGCTACTATTTCGAAAGTAGATACTATTTGCTCGGGAAATATTTATACAGCAAAAGCTGCCGGGGCAGCCATGGATTTTGCCCTTATGATAGTAAGCGATTTAAAAGGGAAAGAGGTGGCAGATTCCATTCGTAAAGGTATGTTTATCAAATGATATTAGGCATTCAAGCCCAATAACTCTTTCGCATTCAGCACCGAAATTTCCGATAAATTTTTACCACTCAACATGTGAGCAATTTCGTTGATACGTTGCTCTGTATTGAGTTTTTCTATAAATGTTTGTGTCTGATTGCCCGAATCATCTTTGTATACGCGGTATTGAGCCAAACTTTTAGCAGCAATTTGAGGTAGATGTGTGATGGTAATTACTTGCATTGTATTGCTCATAACGTGCATAATTTCTCCCATTTTATGTGCAATCTCTCCAGATACACCTGTATCTATTTCGTCGAAAATTATTGTAGGTAAATCGGATTTATTGGCTATTAATGCTTTGATAGATAACATTAAACGCGATACTTCACCACCAGATGCAATTAATTGAACGGGCTGTACTTCCCTGTTTTTATTTGCCGAAAAAAGAAATTGTATTTCATTCTGTCCATTTACGGAAAATACTTCTGAATTGATTAATTGCACTTTAAACCGGATATTTGGCATTCCGAGCTCTGTTAAGCTGCTAATCATGTGTTGTTCAATCTGAATCAAAACATTTTGTCGAGATATTGTTAGCTTTTCTGAAAGCTCTTTCACAGTTGTAAATACAGCTTCAATTTGTGCTTGTAACAATTGTATATCTTCGTCGAAGGATTCGATTTTTTGTAGTTGAAGTTCGAACTCATCGCGGATATCTATTAAACCTTCCACTGTACTTACTTTGTATTTTTTTTGTAAAGTAAACAATTCACTCAACCGATTTTCGACAAATAATAAACGTTCGGGATTATTTTCAACTTTATCGGCAAAAGATGAAAGTTCAGAGTTAATATCTTTTAATTCGATGTAAGCTGATTGCAATCGTTCCACCCAATCTTCTCCATTAGGTATAAAACTTTTAATTTTTGAAACTGAATTAACAATTTCTTTCAACACAGAAAGTACTGCATTTTCATCCTCAAAAAGCTTTTGTGAGGAAAGTAATTCAATTTTTATTTCTTCAGCATGAGATAGCGTATCTTGCTCAATTTCAAGCTCTTCTTGTTCTGTAACTTGCAAGTTAGCTTCTATCAATTGGTTGTACTGAAATTGAATATAATCAAGTTCTGCAGAATAACGTTTTGCATCCTGTTCCAATTTCTTAAGTTCGGCAAGTTTTTGTTGCCATTGTGTAAAAGCAGCTGAATATAATTTTAGCAATTCCGAATTTTGTGCAATAGTATCAACCACATCCAATTGATAAGTTGGATTGGAAATTAAGAGGTTATCATGCTGCGAATGTATATCTATTAATTGAACGGTTAAATCGCGCAAAACTTGAAGCGAAACAGGAGTATCGTTTATAAATGCACGTGATTTTCCAGTTCCGGTTAGTTCTCGTCGAATAATACAGTTCGAATCGGAATTATCAATATCATTCTCATTAAAAAATACTGCAAGTTTGGTATAGCCCGAAATATCAAAAGTTGCTTCGATGATACATTTGTCGGCATCTGTTTTAATAGCTTTTGTATCGGCACGTTGTCCCAAAATAAGCGACAAAGCTCCAAGAATAATAGAT
Source organism: Porphyromonas cangingivalis (assembly GCA_945902955.1). GTDB lineage: Bacteria > Bacteroidota > Bacteroidia > Bacteroidales > Paludibacteraceae > Paludibacter. Next base: position 53,052 of record CAMDNO010000006.1, on the reverse strand, counting down.
TTACCAGCCCCTGTCTCACCTGTAATCGACAAAAATCCTGGTCCAAAATCAATTTCGAGTTCCGAAATGAGGGCGTAATTAGAAATGTATAATGATTTTAGCATTTTTAATTTTTCAGTATTTTTTCGTAACGTTCAGTTTGTGTGGGATTTACATCCATCAAAATTTCAACTGCTTCTTTTTTCTCTTTATCAGTTGCTTTCGAAAATATATTTATCAATTCATCATTTTTAGCATCAAGAAATGAGGCTATAATAATTGCCGAAGGTCGTGCTCTGTTGGCTTCGCGCAACAATGGTAACCCAGTAGCAACTTTGGAACGAGCATTGGTTATATTTATCGACATTTCGTCTAATCCTAAACGGTGATATTCGTAAAAATAATTACGGTATTTTTTAAAAGCTTCGTCTGTTAAGTTGTTAACCAGAGCATAGCGGTTTTTACTACTTTCGAAAGCCTTCCATCCAACTAAATCGGCAGCTTGAGCCGCATTTACAATTCGTTCGGCTGCTTCGAAAAAAGGTGTACCACCCAAGCGTGTATACGAATCGAGATCGTAACCAATGATAATGTATGCGTAGTAAGCCAAAACAGCTGTTAAATTCGAAGTAATTGTACTTTCGTTCATTTCCAGTTGATCAAATTCTTTGTAATCGAAAGTAAAATAATTGTCTTTGAAGTTGAAAAGTGTGGTGTTGTAAGCGGAATTATAAACTGGTCGGCGCGATTGAACCTGAATATCTGCGGTAAACTGGTCGCCTTCCACTTGTTTAACCACAATTGTTATGCTACATTCAATTTTTTCGGCAGTAGTGTAGGTCATTTCCGACCAACGACGAGAATTAATAAACTCCGAAACTGATTTTTGTAAGGTATTAAAAACCGATTTATTAGTACCTTGCACCATATCCGAATTAATAGTAACAGTACATTTCAGTTCCTGCGAATAAACAGGAAGTAAAAAAAGTACTAAAACCCAAAATGAAACAATTTTTTTCATTCAAAAATTTTATTAAAAAATCAATGTATTTATCTCATTTACAATATCATCAGCCACATTCAATTTGCTTTTAAGTTCAAAATGTTTTTTCAAACCCGAAGGATGAATAATAGAAACTTTATTGGTATCGAACCCGAAACCAGTATCATGGTCTTGAAGTGAATTGAGTACGATAAAATCGAAGTTTTTGCGCTTCATTTTATCAATAGCATTCTGTTCCTCATTTTCCGATTCAAGTGCAAAACCAACAACAAACTGTTCACCTTTTTTTATTTTACCTACTGCAGCTGCAATATCATTAGTGGGTTTCAGTTCGAGAAATAAATTTTCCTTTTCTCGCTTAATTTTAGATTCCGATTTTTGAATTGGAGTAAAATCAGCTACAGCTGCGCACAGTATTGCACCATCCATTTTGTAGAAGCGGTTCATAACAGCTTTGTACATTTCTTCTGCAGAATCTACATCGATGCGATTTATTTTTTGATGGAGAGCTCGCAACTTTACTGGACCAGTAATTAGCGTAACCTCAGCTCCTTGACGAGCACATGATTCAGCCAATGCAAATCCCATTTTACCCGACGAAAAATTACCTATATAACGTACAGGATCAACTTTTTCGTATGTAGGACCAGCAGTTATAAGCACTTTTTTACCAGCCATTTTTTTAGGAGTAAAAAAGTCGTCCAAAAACCTAACAATATTTTCGGGCTCTTCCATACGACCCCTTCCTTCAAGTCCACTTGCCAACTCCCCTACTGTTGGCTCAATTATTTGATTTCCAAACGATTTTAGCGTTTGTAAATTACGTTTGGTAGTTGGATGTGCAAACATATCCAAATCCATAGCAGGAGCTATGAAAACAGGACATTTAGCCGACAAATAAGTTGTTAATAAAAGATTGTCTGCCACACCAGATGCCATTTTACCAAGCGTATTAGCGGTTGCAGGGGCAATAATTAATGCATCTGCCCACATTCCTAAATCCACATGACTATTCCAATCCCCATTTTCAGGGTTAAAAAAATCAACTAAAATCGGATTGTTAGATAAAGTTGCCATAGTGAGTGGGGTTATGAATTCTTTGGACAAAGGCGTCATAATCACTTTTACCTCAACGCCTTGCTTTACTAAAAGACGAACCAAGGAAGCAGCTTTGTAGGCAGCTATACTGCCTGTAATTCCTAAAATAATTTTTTTCCCACGTAGCATATTGTCTAACTTTAAAATTTTGTTCTACAAATTTACATAAAAAATTGCAAATTCATCACATATAAAAAATAAAAGAACAAGGTTATTCGAAAATAACGATGCTCTTTTAATTCTATTTTTTATAAACCTGAAGTTTAAATATACTACTTTAACTTGCTATCTTTAATTGGATTACGAAAGTATACTTTATCTTCAATAAATTCCTGAGTAGCTACTAAAGTTGCTTTTGGAAGTTTTTCGTAAAAACGTGATATTTCAATTTGCTCACGGTTTTCGAATACCTCTTCAATGTTTTCGTTCATTGATGAGAACTCAACTAATTTCTTATCAAGCTCTGCTTTTACTTCGGCAGTAATCTGATTAGAGCGCTTAGCAATAATTTTTACTGTTTCGTAAACATTACCTACATTTTCGCTTATCGTATTCATGTCGCGCGAAATTGTGCTCAAGGGAGCATTCACTTTTTTATGTTCCATAATTTCTGAATTATTTATTCTTTGACTATTTTTTTCGATTCATTATAAATTTTATCGGCTTGTTTCCGTAATTTACCTTCGGGATATTCGTTGATAAAATTAAAATACTCATCTATTGTAGACCTATAGCGGTCTATTTTTTTTTCTTCAACGCTCTGAAAAGCTTGTTCGTATTTTGCTTCTAAAATAAGCATAGACAATTGCTCACGGTATTTATTTGAAGGAAAGCGTTTCAATGCATTTTGCGCCGTAATTACCGAAGATTCGTAATTATTTCCCAAATAATTACCTAAATTAAAATATAATTTTGAATTCAGATAGTATTTATAGGCTATTTTATCATTCAACTCATCTAACAATTTCATTGCTTCTGGCACGCGTTCACTTTCGGGATATACATCAACAAACTCCTGTAGGGCTGCTACTGCATCGTTGGTGGCTGTTTGATCAAGACGAGCATCCGGCGAATCTAAATAGTAACAGTAACCTATCATAAATTTAGATTCAACAATGTATTTGCCTTTAGGATATGTTTTTACATAAGTTTTGTAGTACTCACTTGCTGTAAAATAATCTTTTTGACCTAAATATGCTTTGGACATATAATTCAAAATTGTTTCCGAACGATCAGTGCCTTTAAAGTAAGTTGCTATTTCGTCGAACAAAGTTGTTGCCCTCATATAATCCTTTTTATCGAAATATTCCACTGCCTTGGTAAATTTCAGTTCAGGATCGGTACTTTTCAGAATCTTCTGATATTCACCACAAGATACGAATAAAATTAGTGAGAAAAAAAGAATAATTGCGTTTCGTTTCATAAATAAAATTCGGACTGCAAAAGTAGTTAATATATTGGTAATAAAAAAATAAAATCATTATTTTTAGGGTTTTATACCCAAAACAGAAAATACAAAATAACTATTCGGTCAGGTATTTTTTAAAGCCATCGGTATAAACTACCTGATATTTTCCGCTGTTATTAGTAAAAATCAAATAGCAATCCATATCGGGTGTTCGCTTGCACAATGCCATCGCACTATCTTTACCCAACACCATAAAGGCTGTAGCAAAAGCATCAGCAGTTGTACAATTAGAAGCTACTACGGTAGCACTCAATAAATTATGACTTACAGGCCGCCCTGTTTTTGGATTTATGGTATGTGCATATTTTTTACCATCTTTCAGGTAGAATTGACGGTAATTGCCAGAGGTTGTTAAACCTCGATTTGTGATACTAATAATAGTTTGTAACTCGCCACTCACATTCAACGAATCATCAACGGGTTTATCAATCCCTATTTGCCAGTTTCTACCTTTGGGATTACTACCTTTGCAAACAATCTCGCCTCCAATATCAATCATATAATGTTCGCAGCCGTTTTTTTCAAAAATTTCAGCTATCAAATCAGCAGAATAACCTTGAGCAATGGCACTTACATCAATCATAATAGCTTGATTCTCTTTAATAATTTTATGATCTATTAATTTCACTTTACGATATCCTATTAAAGGCATAAATTTCGATAAATCAGGCTCTTGACTTCTATCTCTTTTTCCAAAACCAAAACCCCAGGCATTAACCAGCGGTGCCACTGTAATATCAAAAGCTCCATCGGTAGCTTCGGATACTTTTTGCGAAGCTTCAAAAATTGTTTCGAAATAATGATCCGTTGTAGCTGTGTCGTTCCTATTAATACGTGAAATAAGCGATTCTGGATTGTAAGTGGATAAAGATAAATCGAATGCGTTAAAAAAAGAATCTAACTGAACCTGTAAATCTTTGCCTTCGGGTTGCAAATAAGTTGCAGAGTAATAAGTTCCTTGAGCTTTACCTTCGTTGTGTATATATTCTATTTTTTTTTCAGGATTCGTTTTTGCAGCGCAACTAACTAAAATTAAAGCTGTTATAATTGATATCAACAACTCAATTTTTATTTTAAAATTTTCACCTATCATTTTTTATAAATTAAAAGTCAATCTTCGACCACGTACATTTTCATCAACAATACCTTCGTTATACACTAATTGTCCGTTGACCCATGTTTTAAGCACTGTATGGTCGAAAGTAATGCCTTCGAAAGGCGACCAGCCACAAAAATATAGTAAATTGTCGGTTACTACCGTAGTTTGTTTTTTGGTATCAACCAAAACTAAATCGGCAAAATAACCCGTACGAATGTAACCTCGCTTTTCAACACGATACAATTGAGCCGTTGCATGACACATTTTATCAACCACCTTTTCATAGGTAAATATCCCATTTTTAACCATTTGCAACATTGCAACCAACGAGTGCTGGATAAGTGGGCCACCCGAGGCAGCTTTCAGGCAATTACCTTCTTTCTCGCGCAATAAATGTGGCGCATGGTCAGTGGCAACTACATCAATTTTGTTTTCATTCAAAGCCTCTATTAATGCCAAACGGTCGGATTCAGCTTTTATTGCGGGGTTCCATTTTATTCGATTTCCATACTTAGCGTAATCTTTATCCGAAAACCATAAATGATGTACACAAACTTCGGAAGTTATCTTTTTATCAACTAATGAAAGTTTATTATCAAAAAGAGACATTTCGCGTTCGCTCGAAATATGCAAAACATGTAATCTAGCATTGAATTTTGTTGCCAATTCCACGGCATAGGACGAAGAGTTATAACAAGCTTCGGCATTGCGAATTAGCGGATGAAACTGAATAGGCAAATCGTCGCCATGTAGGCCTTTGTAATACGCTTTATTTGCCTGTATGGTGGCTTCATCTTCGCAGTGAGTGGCAATAAGCATGGGTATTTCAGCAAAAATATTACTTAGCGCTTCCCTGTTATCAACCAGCATGTTACCTGTCGAAGAGCCCATAAAAATTTTCAAACCACATACCTTTCGCGGATCTACTTTGAGTAGTTCATCCAAATTGGTATTGGTAGCACCCATATAGAAGGAATAATTAGCGAACGACCTCTCAGCTCCAAGTTTATACTTGTCTTCGAGAGCTTCAATAGTAGTAGTGAGCGGCATAGTATTGGGCATTTCCATATACGAAGTAACTCCCCCGGCCACTGCAGATTTAGACTCACTATAAATATTTCCTTTGTGCGTTAATCCTGGTTCACGAAAATGCACTTGGTCGTCGATAACGCCCGGAATTAACAATTTACCAGTGGCATCAACCGTAGTATAAGCACCTTCTATTTCGATTGGTGCATCTCCTTCAAAAATAGCTTTAATGTATTCGTTTTCAACAAGAACAGAGCCTAAAAAGGTTTTGTTTTCGTTGATAATGGTAGCGTTTTGAATAAGTATCATTTCTTTTGTGGATATTTTTTAAACCAACTATTCATTTTTAATTGAATTACTCCCAAAAATGCCTCACTAAAAATACCACCGCTCATTTTTGAAGTTCCTAATTCTCTGTTAATAAATATAATCGGAACTTCTACTAATTGGAATCCAGATTTGTAAGCTGTAAATTTCATTTCAACCTGAAAAGCGTATCCTTTGAATTTTATTTTATCTAAATTAATTGTTTTCAACACATTAGCACGATAACATTTGAACCCTGCTGTGGTGTCCGAAATATTAATCCCGAGTACAAATCGTACGTATTTCGAAGCAAAATACGACATTAAAACCCTACCAATAGGCCAATTCACAACATTTACTCCACTTACATAGCGCGAACCAATAGCCACGTCGGCTCCTTGCTCCGAACAAGCACGATAAAGCTTGGGTAAATCGGTTGGATTGTGCGAAAAATCGGCATCCATTTCGAAAATATAGTCGTAATTATGCTCCAAAGCCCACTTAAAACCAGCAATATAGGCAGTACCTAAACCTAGCTTCCCTTTACGCTCCACCATAAAAAGTTGGGTATCAAATTCTCGTTGCAATTGTTTCACGATAGCAGCCGTACCATCGGGCGAACCGTCTTCGATAATCAGAATGTGAAATAGCTCTGGTAAGCTGAAAACAGCCCGAATAATATTTTCGATGTTTTCTTTTTCGTTGTACGTTGGGATAATTACTAATTTGGCATCCATAATTCAGTGAAATTGAATATTTATCAATCGAAAATGTATAATTCAGAAGGAATATATCTGTTTAATGTAACCAATTGAACATCAGAACCCACAATCACATTTTTATCATCCAAAAAACTTTTTACGGTTTCGAAAGCTATATCAGGCATATTGTTTTCGCGACTTAAATGGCATAAAAATACATTTTTTAAATGATTTTTGTAACATTTTGCCAAAAACATTCCGCACTGCGTATTACTTAGATGACCGGTATCGGCTTTTATACGCATTTTCAAATGAGGTGGATACATACCATTATCCAACATTTGCTCATCGTAGTTTGCTTCAAAAACCATGTAATTTGCCTGCTCCAAATGCAAAGCTGCCTCTTCACCAACATAACCTAAATCGGTTGCAAACACAAAGCGTTTGTCTTTGTACTCTACTGTAAATCCCATATTATCAGTAGCATCGTGCGAAACAGGAAATGCAGTTACAGTAAAATCGCCAATTGTAAATGCCTTATTTTTTTCGATAAATCGTTTGCTTTGAAAGAGCTTTTCGGTAACACCATAATTACGAGCAATACCATGATGTACCAATTCGGTAGTATAAACCGGAATATTAAATTTTTCGCCCAACACTCCCACCGATTTAATATGATCGGCATGATCGTGAGTTACAAAAACGCCAAGTATATTTTCAAAATCTAAGTCTATATTTCTCAAACATTTACGAATCATTTTAACAGGTATTCCAGCATCTATCAAAATTCCCTGCGTTGCATTACCGATATAATAACAATTTCCACTACTTCCGCTTGCAAAACTCTGAAAGCGTAATTTCTCCATATTTTCAACTTTATTTTTAATTTTACAAAATTACAATTTTATGTAGCACCAACATACAGTAGCATTCGGAAATAACGTTAAGCAATGTCTGTTGTATCTATAAAATTGTATAAAAGAAGGGGTATAAGCGATTTCAAAAAATTATTTTTGAAGTTTGCGAAGTTTAATACCAGCGAGTGTAATTCCATCGGGTACTGTTTGAGCTGAAAATATGTCGAAAGCTTTTAGAGCAATCAACGCACAAGCTTTGGCATCATCACCTGCTCGGTGGTGTTTGAATTGGATATTGTGAAATTCGCAAAGTGCTCCCAAAGAATGACTTGGCAATTGTTTCCATGCTTTGCGCGAAAGGCTCACACTGCAAAAATAATCGACCCACGGAACTGCCAAATCATAATGTGCCAAAGCGGCGCGTAAAACTCCCATGTCGAAGGCGGCATTATGAGCCACTACATATTGGTCTTCGAGATAGGTACTAATTGTTGGCCATAGCTCTTCAAAGGTATGAGCGTGAACTAAATCGGCAGAGCTAATACCATGTACACGCTCGTTCCACGGATTCATATAAGGAAAGCAAGCTGGCTTGATAAGCCACGATTTCGATTCGGTAATTACTCCATTTACAACACGCGAAAGCCCAATTTCGCAAGGATATTGGGCATGCGCTGTCTCAAAATCAATGGCGGTAAAGTTCATTATACTTCTATCGACTGAATTTCTACCAATAATTCGTCTTTCATAACAGATTGTCCGGGTTGGACTTTTATTTTACGAATAACACCATTACAAGTAGCTGTAATTTCATTTTGCATTTTCATGGCTTCGAGCGTGAGAATAGCTTCTCCCTCATTTACCAAATCGCCCTCCGAAAGAAAAAGCTCCACAATTTTACCAGGCATAGGAGCACTGATGTTGTTTTCGTCAATTTTGTTAGCGTCGCTATTAATCATACCACGTCGTACGTACGAAAAGATAGATTCGATACTATATTTATATTCTACACCATTAACTTTAACAATAGCCTTATTTTGGTCGCGCGATACCAATTCGCAGTGAAAACTTTTGCCTTTCCACTCAAAAGTATAATGAAAATCCTCTTGTTCTACAAAATTAATATCCAATTCGACGCCATCGATGGCTGGTTTGGACTCCTTTGGAATAAACAGTTTATGACGTTTGCCATTATCACGCACAGCAATAAAAAGGCGCGATGCATCGCGGTTGTAAAGATATGAAGTTCCCATGAAAGAATTTTCTATTTTCCCCGATAACTATCGAGATTACTATTAACTACGAACTATAAACTATAAACTATAAACTACGAATAAACTAATAATTCAATCGTTTGTTAAGTACCCATACATTCAGTCGATCACTTTTGTACGAAGGAATATCTGACGAAAGTTGCAAATATTCTTGTGCGTACATAATTGTAGCCGCCAACGAAGCAATAATTTCCTCATCTTCATTCTCAAGCATTTCGACATTAAAAACCGAATCGACCCAGCGTGTAGTATAGCTTGCATCTACAAAAGCAGGATGTTGAAGTACAGCACGACAAAAAGGTACTGTTGTTTTTAATCCATTTAGATTAAAATTAGTAAGCGCCTCAAAAGTTTTTGCTATACAATCTTGACGGTCATTTCCGGTAACAATAATTTTGGCTACCATCGAATCGAAGTAAGGCGTTACTACGGATCCATTTTCGGCTCCCGTTTCGATACGAATATGTTCTCCTTCAGGAAATTTTATTAAGTCAATCAAACCCGTTTGAGGACTAAAACGGTTCTGAGGGTCTTCGGTATTTACACGAACTTCAATAGCCCAACCGTTAATTTTTATTTCCTCTTGTTTCAATGTCAACACTTCGCCAAGCGCTACACGTATTTGCCAATCCACCAAATCGACACCCGTAACCTGCTCCGTAACAGGATGTTCTACTTGAATTCGGGTATTCATTTCCATAAAGAAGAATGAACCATCTTCGTCCATAATAAACTCGATAGTGCCTGCCGAAAAATAGCCAATAGCCTTAGCAAAACGGACTGCCATATCGCCCATTTCCTGACGCATTTGCGGGGTAACGCTTGCCGAAGGTGCTTCTTCCATAATTTTTTGGTGCTTGCGTTGCAACGAACATTCGCGTTCGCCTAAATGCACCACATTGCCATGTTTGTCGCCCAATATTTGAAACTCAAGGTGTTTTGGGTTCTGTAAATATTTTTCGATAAACATATCTCCGTTTCCAAAAGCAGCCAAAGCCTCATCGGAAGCCGATTTGAAATTACGTTCAATCGTTTCGGGTTTTTCTACGATACGCATTCCTCGTCCACCACCACCGGCAGAAGCTTTTAGAATAACGGGATAGCCAATTTTATCTGCAAATTCTTTAGCTACTTGAGCATCGCGAACCGGACCATCACTGCCTGGCACCAAAGGCAAACCAGCTTCAATAGCCATGCTTTTGGCTACTGTTTTGAGCCCCATATCGCGAATTAATATGGGCGAAGGTCCCACAAAATTTAATCCATTATCTTCACAAAGCTGTGCAAATTCCGGATTTTCGGATAAAAAGCCATAGCCTGGATGGATTAAATCAATATTATGATCGACAGCTAACTGAACAATTCGTTGCGGGTCCAAAAAAATTGCCTTTTCGCTACTACTATCTTTTGTGTAGATAATTTCGTCGGCAAAGCGCAAATACATTGCCTCTGGTTCACGGTCGCTTTTGAAAACAACTGCCACCATGCCCAATTTGTGAGCCGCACGAATAATGCGTATCGCTATTTCGCTCCTGTTAGCTATTAAAATTCTTTTTTTCATTCTTTCTTGGTTAATTCGATAATTGGTTAATCAGTTGATTGGTTAATTCGTTGATTCAAATGACATTTTACAAATTAACAGATGAACCAAATAACAAATACACTATCTTACAATGGTATACTTCCGTGTTTGCGTGCCGGTTTGCGGTATTGTTTGTTCGACAAAACTTCAAAAGCATTAATTAGTATATCGCGAGAGCGAGAAGGCAAAATTACTTCGTCAATTAAGCCAAGTTCTTCAGCCTTATACGGGTTTGCTACCTCTTCTTTGTATTTATCTGTTAGTATTTTTTCCATTTCAGCTTTATTCTCTGCTTTTGCCAACTCATGTTTATTCACAATTTTAATAGCTCCGGCAGGTCCCATTACAGCAATTTCGGCTGTAGGCCAAGCAAAGTTAAAGTCGCCACCTGTATTTTTGCTACTCATAACAATGTAGGCACCACCATACGCTTTGCGAGTAATAATGGTAATTTTAGGAACAGTAGCTTCGCAAAATGCATAAAGTAACTTAGCACCATTGCGTATAATTCCATTGTGCTCTTGCTCGATGCCAGGCAAAAATCCGGGCACATCTTCCAAAATAAGCAGTGGGATATTGAAAGCATCGCAAAAACGAACAAAGCGAGCACCTTTTATACTTGCGTTAATGTCTAATGTGCCAGCCATAACTTTGGGCTGATTAGCCACTATACCAATCGATTTTCCGTTGAGACGAGCAAAGCCAACCAAAATATTTTGGGCAAATTTTTCGTGCACTTCAAAAAAAGTATCTTTATCTACCAAAATATTAATCACCTCTTTCATATCGTATGGACGATTCGGATCATCGGGAATAATTTTATTGAGATATTCCTGACGCGACTTATTTACTTTTACCACATTCGATACAGGTAAAGTATCGTAGTTATTCGAAGGAATATAAGATAATAACTTGCGAATAAGCAATATTGTATGTTCTTCATCATCCGAAAGAAATTGTGCCACACCACTTTTTTGAGCATGTACATTGCCCCCACCCAATCCTTCCATATCAATTTCTTCATTGAGCACTTCGCGTACCACATCAGGCCCCGTTACAAACATGTAAGATGTTTGATTGGTCATAAACACAAAATCAGTTAAAGCCGGTGAATACACTGCACCACCAGCCGCCGGGCCCAAAATAGCAGATATTTGTGGAATTATTCCCGACGAACGCACATTATTTCTAAAAATTATAGCGTAAGCCGAAAGACTTTTTACACCTTCCTGAATACGAGCCCCGCCCGAATCCATTAAACCGACCACGGGAGCTCCAAGTTTTAGCGCCATCTCCTGCACTTTGGCAATTTTCATACCATGAGCATAACCCAATGAGCCACCCAAAACAGTAAAATCCTGCGCATAAGCAAACACACTTCGACCTTGTACCAAACCACGACCTACAACAACGCCATCGCCAAAATTAGTTTGACGGCTGCTTATAGGATGTTGTGTGGGAGCTACAAAGGCGTCGAGTTCAAAAAAAGTGCCTTCGTCGAAAAGAATATTAATACGTTCGCGGGCAGTAAGTTTGCCTTTTAAATGCTGCTTGTGTGCTGCATTTCGTTCCATTTCTTGCAATGCTTGTAAGCGCTGCTCAAATACTTTGTTTTTATTCATTATTTACGTGTAAAATAAAGCATATTTTATGTTGTAACAAAAAAGTAACAAAATCGTTCAATTGACTCCCAATTTTTGAAGTACATAATTATACTTTACCAAAAAAAGGTTCCGTTCATAAAGAACGAAACCTTTTTTATTTTAGCTAAAAATCTATACTTAATTATTGTACAATAGCTTTGAAAGCATCTTCGGTATTGAATTTAGCAAATTCTATATCGTTTTTAGCTTTTGCTTTGAATGCAGCATCCATACTTACAGCTTTGCGAAGTCCGGCATAAACAGCATCGCGGTTGTTGGTACGAGCACCTACAATTGCGTTCAAATACGAAGTCAATGCATCAGGTTGAGCTACAGCAGCCAATGTGGCACGGGCTCCGTTATAGTTACCATCCAAAATTTGTAAAATAGCAGCATTGTTACTGTTTGTTTTTCCAAAGAATGTTTTGGCTTTTGTATAGTCGCCTTTAATAATGCTGATTGTTCCAAGGGCATTTGCTAAATTACCTGAAGTTCCTGCAGCTTTTCCAAAGAAAACTTCTGCATTCGATATATCACCTTTTGCCAAAGCACACAAACCTGCGTTATAATTAGCATCCGGAGTTGATTTCAATTCCAACGATTTTGCAAACATACGAGCAGCTTCGTCAATATTTCCTTGTTGATATTTTACCACACCTAAATTATTAAATGTGCGCAAACAACTTGGAGCTTTTTCTGTAGCTTTGGTATAAATAGCAGCCTTTTCAGCCAAATTCGATGTTAATGTAGCAGCATAAAGCATTTCTTCTAACGATAGTTTCGAAGCATCTTCTTTAGCCAATTTAGTTATTTCCACATCCGATTTTCCGGTTACATCAACAGTCAATTTCAAGCGTGAACGACGTAACTGTGGAAGAATTTCATCAGCAATGCTTTTAAATACATTCGACAAGTTTTTAATTTCACGTTCGCGTTGTTCAGGATCAGTATACATCGACAAAACGCTCAAAATAACTTGTTTGTCCTGAATAGTCGAACTTTCCATTAATTTTTGGAAACCATCCCAATCTTCAGCAGTAAATTTAGAATCGATTGTTACCGAAGATTTTACCTTTTTCAATTCTTTGTTGATAAAATCAGAAGTTACTTTCTGACGTTTTTCGGCTAAGTTAGTATTAATTTCAACCGATCCATCAGGCGAAGCATATCCGGCAATTTCGAAACCTGCAACTGCTTGATTTGTTGATTCTTTTACAGCTTTAATTTTTTTAGTTAAAGCAATAATGTCTTCAGCTTTTGTTTCTTTTGTTTGCAAGTTAGCTTGTTGGATAAGGAATTTAATATCCGCTTCCTGGCTTTCTTGAATTACACGTTGAAATTTATCGGCAACAATAACCGGACCATTGGCAGCATCATTGGCACCAAAGTTTTTCGAAATCAATTGAGAAGTTGCCATCACACCATCGGCCACTTTAACGCGTGGAATAGTATACGTTTTTTTGCTTGTAGCAACACTAAAATCAAGAAATAATTCCGATTTTGCCATTTCAGGTACGTACTTAAACGACGTTTGAATGGTGTATTTTCCACCTGCTTTATAGTTAATTACTTTGTTATTGCTTTTCACTTTTTCGCCCTCAAAAACCGAAGGAGTTCCCTTTACTTCTGTACCGTTAAAAACAAGCACGGGAGTTACAGTTACAGTTGCATTTTTGGCAAAATACTTAACAGGAAAAGTTCCTGTGATGGTAGCATCAACTTTGCCGGCCTTTTCTACCAATGGGTTTGGACTTGCTGTAAAAAGACTTGGATCTAAAACAGTGAGGTCTTTGTTACACGAACTGAAAACTACTGCAAGAACCAAAGTTACTGCGAAAAATAATTGTTTTCTCATAAATTGTTTGTTTGATATAAATTAATTAACTATAAATTTCTGTATATTAGTCTGCAAATATACGACGATTAAACGAATTTTGACTTAATTTGCAGTAGGATTTTCACATTTTATTCAAAAAGCATCTAATTTTTTAACTGCTATTTCCAAAAAAAACATTGTTTCATTCCGAAATATGCACACCTATTTGATATGACCCAAATACTTTCAAGCATCAATATTTCATTTTTTGCATTAAAATATTTAAGCCTCAAAAAAACACATAATCTACTCCGAATTGGATTTTCGTACCTTCTTTCTCGAAAAAAACCATTAGCTTATACTAAAATTCGTCCTTTTTTTATTTCAGTTGAACCAGCCGATTTTTGTCAACTCGAATGCCCCGAATGCCCTGTGGGTGCAAGTAAGCGTAAACAAGGAAAAACATTTGATTTCGAAGCGTTTACCATAACTGTTGACGAATTAAAATCAACACTTTTTCATCTCATCTTTTATTTTCAAGGCGAACCACTTTTAAATAAAAAATTGCCAGAAATGATTTCTTATGCACATCAATCGGGCATTTTCACATCCACTTCTACCAACGGGCAGCTTTTAAATTCGACAAGGGCCAAAGCATTGATACTATCGGGATTAGATAAAATCATTGTTTCGGTAGATGGAACGAGTCAAAAAACATACCAAAAATATCGCCGAGGCGGACAACTTCAACTTGCTTTGGAGGGAATTGAACACCTAATTTTTTGGAAAAAAGAATTGAAATCGAAAACTCCTTTTGTGGAAATTCAAATGGTAGTTTTTAAAACCAACGAACATCAAATTGGCGATATGAAACTATTAGCTAAGAAACTAAATGTAAACAGATTAGTTCTAAAATCGGCACAACTATACAACTTCGAAAATGGGCACGAATTGCTTACTTCCATACCTAAATACGCTCGTTACAAAATGTTACCCAACGGCAAATACGCCTTAAAAAACAAAATCCACAACCGCTGTTTCAGGCTTTGGAGTGGTGCTGTAATTACCGCTAAAGGCGATGTTTTGCCCTGTTGCTTCGATAAAGATGCTTCACATAGTTTTGGAAATATTGACAATTTGAGTACTATTTTTCAAAATTCAAAAGCAAAATCTTTCCGTTCATCCATACTCACAAACCGTAAACAACACGAAATGTGTCGGAATTGTACCTCAAAATAATATAAAATTGCCTAAGTAATAGTTATACCCGGCATTGCCAACTGAACCGTAAACTCAACTTAGGCAATGGTGATACACGGTATTAAATGTAAAATGCCAGCATTGCCAAAGTATTGCGAGTGGTTTGAAAAATTTGTATCTTTGTATCCGGTTTTAAAAATTCCCTTTAAGGGGCTCAAAAGCAATTATGAAATACTACAGTACCAACAAAAAAGTGAGTGGCGTAAGTTTAGAGGACGCCGTAATTAAAGGTTTAGCCGAGGACAAAGGCTTGTTTATGCCCGATCATATTCAGGAAATTCCAGCTGTATTTTACGAAAATATCGATAAATTATCTTTCGAAGATATGGCTTACACGGCTGCTTACATGCTTTTTGGCGAAGATGTACATGCCAATATGCTTAAAATGATTGTACACGATACTTTGAATTTTGATGTTCCGTTGGTACGGGTAGAAGAAAATATTTATAGTCTCGAGCTTTTTCATGGTCCAACGCTTGCATTTAAAGATGTAGGCGGGCGATTTATGTCGCGCATGTTATCGTATTTCATTCAACGACAGGACAGTAATGATAAATTAGTGAATGTATTGGTTGCCACTTCGGGTGATACGGGTAGTGCCGTTGCAAATGGATTTTTGGGCGTGGAAGGCATTCATGTATATGTGCTTTATCCCAAAGGTTTGGTAAGTCCTATTCAGGAATGTCAGTTCACAACCTTGGGGCAAAACATTACCGCATTAGAAGTTGATGGTACATTCGACGACTGTCAGGCATTGGTAAAAGCGGCTTTTATGGACGAAGAATTAAATACCAAAATGAAATTAACTTCGGCAAACTCCATCAATGTAGCGCGTTTTTTGCCACAAGCATTCTATTATTTTTATGCTTATGCACAACTTAAAGTGATTTCGGAAGCGGCTGCCAACAATATGGTAGTATGTGTACCAAGTGGAAACTTTGGTAACATTACAGCCGGCCTTTTTGCAAAACGTATGGGCTTACCTATCAAACGCTTTATTGCAGCCAACAATAGTAACGATATATTTCTGGAATACCTCAAAACTGGTCAATACAAGCCACGTCCTTCGGTATCGACCATTGCCAACGCCATGGATGTGGGCGACCCAAGTAATTTTGCACGCGTGCTCGATTTGTATGGCGATTCGCACGAAGCTATTACTGCCGAAATTAGCGGTGTGAGCTACACCGACGAACAAATAGCCGAAACACTCAAAATTTGCAAAAAAGATACCGGCTATCTGCTTGACCCACATGGGGCATGTGGATACCGCGCCTTAAAAGAAATGCTTCAACCGGGCGAAGTAGGTGTTTTCCTCGAAACGGCTCACCCTGCAAAATTCCTGGAAACAGTTGAACGTATTTTGGACGAAAAGATAGAAATTCCTGAAAAATTACAGGAATTTATGAAAGGCGAAAAGAAAAGCGAATCCATGACAAAGCAGTTTACTGATTTTAAAGCGTATTTGATGGGGAAATAACCCCCAACCCCTAAAGGGGAGTAAGATATGTCGAGTATTTTTAATTAAAAAAAACTAATCTCATTCCCCTTTAGGGGTTAGGGGCAAATTTATATTTATATGTTTTCAGGAATAATAGAAGAAGCAGCTCAAGTGGTTGCATTGCGCAAAGAGCAGGAAAACTTGCATATCACAATGGAATGTTCGTTTGTAAACGAATTAAAAATTGACCAAAGTGTGGCTCACAATGGCGTTTGCCTAACGGTAGTTGAAAAAACCGACAAATCTTATACGGTTACAGCCATAAAAGAAACTATAGAATGTACCAATCTGGGTAAATTGGTAGTGGGCAGCAAAGTAAATTTAGAACGTAGTATGTTGATGAATGGACGCTTAGACGGACATATTGTGCAAGGCCATGTAGATCAAACTGCTACTTGCACCAATGTGGAAGAAGCCGACGGCAGTTGGTATTTTACGTTCGAATACCCATTAGATATAGCTATGGCTAAACGTGGGTATATGACTGTTGATAAAGGCTCAGTAACCGTAAATGGCGTAAGCTTAACTGTTTGCAATCCAACAGATAGTTCGTTTCAAGTGGCAATTATACCTTACACCTACGAACACACCAATTTACATCAAATAAATAAAGGTACAATAGTAAATTTAGAATTCGATATTATAGGCAAATATGTGAGCAGAATGATGTCATTTTAACACATTTAACTTTTTTTGCAAAGGTCGGGCAAACTAAACCCGACCTTTGTTGTTTAAATGCTTGAAGTACCGATAATAAAACACGATGAAAGCATTTAAAAAACAAATAAACGAATCATTTTTCAACCCTCTATTTCACTTTATACCTATCTTGCTATTTCTACTTCTGAACGAAAATTTTGGATGCAACATTGCATTGATAGTAGTTTATTTTGTAATAGTAGCTATTTTGGGTTATAGTTTATTGTTGTACAAAAATATCTATAAATATCTTGGTGTATCGTATTTAGTAAGTACGCTCATTATATCGATATTAATTTTCTTTCCTAAAGAATTAATCCCAAATTATGTTCTTCCTATTTTTAGCGAATCAGTTACACTCGTTTTTTTTAGTATTATATTGGTTTTACGTACCAATATAATTCAGTTTGTTTCGAAATGGACTCCTAAAAACATTGCAATGACCAATAACATTGAAGAGCATTTTAGGATTGTATGGATGGTTTCGATTGTATTATTTTTGTATATTGTAACATTTATGGCAATTGTGCAATTTTTACCCACCAACATTCAATTGACTCAATACCTTCGATTTACATATTGGGCAATTCTATTTTTTATCATCTCTTATGAATTTATTCGCGTTACACTTATACGTGTTAGTCTACAAAAAGAAGAATGGTGGCCAATTGTAAATGAACAGGGAAAATTAGCCGGTTCTATTCAGAGTAAAGAAAGCATTTCGGGCGATGTTAAACACATACATCCCGTGGTAAGAGGTATTTTGATAAATAATTCGAAGATATTTTTACAAAAAAGGAGTTGTAAAGATTCTTCCAATGCTTTTAAATGGGATGTAGCCCTCTCAAACCACATTCGGTTAAATGAAACCGTAGATGCATGTATCAACCGAACTGCTATCGAAAACTATGGTTCGAGTGATTTAAAACCCATTTTAATTTCGAAGCATCTTTATAATTCTACTAAAGAAAACCAGTTTGTATACTTATTTTTGGTTTGTAATTTGAAAACAGAAGAAACAAATTCGGAGCTTATCGAATGTGTAAAATGGTGGACAATCAAACAAATTGAGGATAATTTACAAAGTGGTATTTTTACCAATAGTTTTGTAAAAGAATTCGACATTTTAAAACGAAGTGGTTTGCTCGATACCGAATCGCACGAATGCACATGCCAACTTAAAGAAACTGTATTTAAGGGCATTGACAAAAAAAATTAAGCTTTCGTTTTGAATCGTAGTATGTGTATTGTTACTCCCGTAGCAATGACCAACAAAAGCAACTGAACACCAAACTTTCCTTCCAAAAACAGAAATACAGAACTAAGAATCGAAATCCAAAGCGTGGAAATAGCAATAATTTTGGCGTGCAGCGTAATGGATTTATCAACCTGATAATCGTATATTATTTTCCCAAAAACTTTATGATTTAAAATCCAAGTGTTGAGTTTTGGAGAGCTACGGGCAAACAAAAAACCAGCTAAAAGCACAAAAGGCGTTGTGGGCAAAAGTGGCAAAAAGGCACCTATAATGCCTAATGCCAAGCTAATAAGCCCAAGCATCAAGAGTATAATCTTCATTCGAATTAACAAACCAATTATAGTTTATTCAAAACTAACAATAAACTCTACTCTTCTGTTCTTAGCTCTACCTTCAATTGTTGTATTTTCAGCCACCGGACGCATTTGACCATAGCCATTTGATGTCAACCGCTTGGGATCAATACCTTTCGAAATAAGATATTCACGCACTGCATTAGCTCTGTTTTCGGATAAGGTTTGATTCTTTGCAGGATCTCCTAAATTATCAGTATGTCCTTGTACTTCAACTAAATAATTCGGGTTTTCGTTTAATACGCGAGCTACATGTTCGAGAATAACATACGAAAGAGGTTTAATAATGTATTTAGCCGATTCGAATTGAATACCTAACAATGCTTTTTGGAAAATAACACGCACTTCTTTCTTTATTTCGGGGCAACCACCATTTGAAGCCACACCTGCCAATTGAGGACAACGATCTAACCTATCAACAATGCCATCTCCATCTGTATCAATCTTATAATTACTATCAATTTTAGGATTACTAT
The DNA here is from genome assembly GCA_945902955.1 of Porphyromonas cangingivalis. Classification (GTDB taxonomy): domain Bacteria; phylum Bacteroidota; class Bacteroidia; order Bacteroidales; family Paludibacteraceae; genus Paludibacter. The sequence goes on along the minus strand of CAMDNO010000006.1, from coordinate 33,650 downwards.
CAATTTTACTATCAATTTTAGTTGTAGAATTAATATTCGTTTTGGTAATACTACCTTCATTAGGATAAGCATTCGTATTGAGAATACTATCATTTGTAGGATAAATATCAGATTTTAGATTATTATTGCTTTTATTCTTTGTATTAGTTCCATTTTTTGAATTTACAGTATTGGTTACTTTTCCTACCTTATTAGTGTTATTTAAAATAGCAGTAGGTTCAATTTGGGTTTCATAGTCAACACTGTCGATAATAATTGGAATAATTTCGAACATGGTACAGCCCACAGAATCTACAAATTCTCTTTCGGCCACAGGTGTTTCAGGGCACTTATCCAAATAATCGGGAACACTATCTTTATCCGTATCAATCGGACAGCCCGTTTTATCCACCGTTTTATAGGCCTGATAAGGTGTATCCGGACATTTATCTAAATAATCGAACACGCCATCTCCATCGGTATCGAGCGGGCAGCCATCAGCATCAATCGAACTGTAAGCTTCTTTTGGTGTATCGGGGCATTTATCGTAATAATCGGGAATTGAATCACCATCAGTATCGAGCGGACAACCTTTTTTATCTACAATAACCCCATGAGGTGTTTCGGGGCATTTATCACGTCGGTTGCTAATACCATCATTATCGCTATCTTGTTTATTGCCAAAAACAATATTAAAACCAATGGCAACATTTAATCTATCAGTTTTGGCAGGTACTTTTGCTAAATTAAAGTTACCTAAAACTGGTACCGAAACCGAGAGTGGTGTACTCAATGCAGCAGAATTAAGAGGAATATAATCGGCAGTAACAAAGGCATTTATAAAACCTAAACGCATTCCTAAGCCAGCACCGATATTTGCACCTCTACCATTGAGCAACGAATAAGATAAGGATAAATTCATCCAATTGATTGGATGGATATTTAATGAAGGAGTAAGTGAGAAAAATAATGATTTATTATAAACAGTGGTCGAAGATAATAAACCTAAACTCATACTATTTTTAAAAAAGCCATATTCGCCACTTAAATTAATTTTGGGACTTAAAAAAGTAGAAAACGGATTGGTAGTTTCTTTTATCTTCACTGAATCGAGAAAACCGTTCACTAAATCGGAAGTTATTTTATTTGAATTTATACCTGCAATAATTTCATTAAAATTGAAATTGGCAATATTATTCAGCGTATAATCAATGGTTGCATTATAATTAACAGGAGCTTTACTCCACTTCAACATGCCTAAATTCGTTACAGCCGCTCCAAAAAAGAGTTTCTCGTTGGGGCGAAATGTTACACCAAAGTCGGCAGCCCCTCCCACCCCGGCAGGTTTTATAAGCGAATTAATTGTAAGGTTCTCTAAATCCGGAATATCAGTATTTGCAGTTATACTACTATTTAATTCCCATTTAGTGATACCTGCATTGTACAAAAACGAATCAAATTGCAAATTGGCAGAACCTAATCCGTGTAAGTATTTCAATTTAACTCCATACGACCATTTTTCATCAATCTGTTTGGAATAACCCAAAGCTGCTTCGAGATAAGAATTGGTATGAACACCAAAATTACTAAAATCATAAATATTATTATCGAGCTGAGCCACACCATCCACAATATTTACATTACCAAAAATGCCCAATTTAAACATATCTTTGGGGATAGCCAAGTTGACAGTAGATTTTGAAGTGAGTGTAAAATTCCAATAAGATCGATGCGTACGAAAGCCAAAGCCCAAAAGGTTTATATCCACATCTGTATTTAATAAAGTTGTAGGCTTTATACTCGCAAACAAATCAGCTCTTGATAGGTTCAGCGAACTTGCCATAAAAGAGTTATTGCCCACATTAAATTGCGTATTTCCTATTACGGGTAAACTTAAATAAAAGCTTGATAATGGTTGAATTGCAGGGTTAAAACTATGACGTACAGGTACGTTCTCTAAAAAATAAAGTGTATTTACCTGTTGGGCATTTATTGTCGAAAACAGTAAAAACCCAATGATGGTACTAAAAATAATCTTCAAAATTCTCATTTGCATCTACTGTTTTTATTCTCCTTTAGAATATTTTCCCAATTTGAGTTTTATAAAATTACTGTTTTGAAGTGTAATTTTCCTATTCACATCACTTTCGACTTTTATGGTGTAAGCAATGTTTTTTGTGAGACGGAGATTTGAAAGTTGTGAATTTTCAATAACCACTTTTAAATCCGAAATTGCACTTGAACCAGCCACAACCATTCCATTATCGTCAATCAATGGGGCTTTCACAATTGAATCGGAAAGTAATTTTAAGTTTTCAATTAGATTATTATTGATATCCAAAAACTTCAACGACAATTTTGCTTGTATTGGCATATTGTTGGTAACTTTAAGCATAAGTGTCATTTGATCAATTACTTGTGAATTTATCAAATCATCCAAATCGATATTCTTTAGCGTATCATTAAATTGAAAACTACTACTTGCATTTAATTTTAGAGGCACCTTTACATCTATGTGCGCTTTAACATTAGCATTGGGTATCATAAAATCGAGTGGATCGGTATCTACCCGAGCGTTCGAAAGTTGAAATTTGTACATCAATCTGTTTGGTAATGGGTAGTTATCAAAAAACTTTGAGATATTTCCATTCTCCAAGGTATGGTCGAGCATAAAAGAGCTTTTCGCAGGCAAATCACCATAGTTTTTAACTCGTTCCACAATTTTGTTGCTAGATTTAGATCCAGTAAAACTGGCATATATTGGCGAAAAAGAAGGATCATTTTCACGATATGCTTTTATCGAATCAATTGTTAAATTCATTTTCAAGCCCGAATTATTTTCAAGGTCCATTGTTATAGACGGTTCGGCCAATTTAAAAATACCATTTGCAGGCAACTGCAAAATATAGGGTGTCATATCAACAGTTTTTTCTTTAACTCCTACAGAAATTACTGGTTTAAATATGCCATAATATACCTTTGAATCGACATCGAAAATACGATAAAACAATGAAATTTTAGATTTCGAATCGGGCAGTACTACAATAGGCGTATTGCCTGCAATAACCTCTAACCGAACAGTTAAATTGAGTTTAGTTAAATTATTAGGAGTGAATAATGTAAAAGGATTTAAGGTAATAACATCAGACTGATTTAGTACCGTAGGATTGTACACAAAAGAAGAACCAGAACCATTCGCCATATTACCACCAGGGGCAAAAGTTAACGTTTCGGAAGGAAAAAATGTGGTAATACGAATGTTAGAAGGCTCAATATTCAAATCTTCAGTTTTGACAAATATTTCAACTTTCGCACTATTAATTTCCGACCGTTCAACCTGTTGCCCATTCAAATCGCTATTAAAATCGAAACTAATGGTATGAGGAAAATCTACTTTTTCAGTTCGATCTACAATAGATATTGGAAAAGGAGAAGAATTCGGGACGAAGATTTCGTTCAAAGCTTCTAAATTTTCTAAATCGGCTATTTTGCTAAAATTCCAAACTATGGTATCGTTGTATTTTAAAAACACATAATTTACATCCGAATAATCAATGATATTCGTATCAATTTGAACAAGAATATCGTTTAAAGTAAGTGTGGTTTCGCCGATAGGAATAACGTAGGACTGACCATTTATTAATTTGTCGATTTGTGTATTCCAATCAATTTCAGTAGTGCACGATGATAAAAAAATGGCAAAAATAAAGCTCGCCAAAATTTTCCGAAAGGTATGAATATGTACCATTATAGGTCTCATTTTTTATGATTTACGAAATGAAAGGCAAATATAAACATAATTTATGAAAAACCAATAAAAAAGGCTATCTGAAAGTCAGATAGCCTTTAAAATACTGAAAATTAAAAATTATTATAGCAAACTAAATTTGCCTTTGTAAGTGTTTAGCAATTGCATATCAAGTTTTTCAGTTGGCTTTGGCTTATCACTTGTAATTTTAATTTTGTAAGTTCCTGTATTCAAAAAACTTAATACTGAATAAGGAGAGTTATAAGTTAGAACAAATTGAGTTGCAGTAGAAGCAATACTACCTATACCATTGGCAATTAGTTCATCATTCACATACAACTTGATGTTGCCTAAATCATAATTTTTATTAATTGTACTTGATACCTTAATAATAGAAGCTATTAATTCTAATTTTTTCACATTATCGGTTTTCAAACTACTTTTATCAAGTTCTTCTTGTATACGAGTTTTCAAGTCGACTGATTTTTCTAACCAAATAACCTCTGTGGCTCCACTCACTTTTTGTTGAGGTGCATTAACAGCTGCTTCACCACCTATCGAGAAATCGATAGTAGGGGCATCCATATCTACTTCTTTAGATAATGCATCGCTAATAGCGTCGCAAGATGTAAATGTAAACGAAAATGCTACTAATGTTAGCATTGCGAAAGTAAATTTTTTAATTGTTTTCATAACACAAATTGTTTTTGTTTTTTTTGATTGATTTTTAATTGATTTTCTATTTCTATTATAATAATTTATTACCTAAAAATTAATGAATAATAGGTAGTTACATACTTAAAACGTACTATTGTTTTTGTTTAAAAGCAAAGTAATTTCATTTTGTTAAACAACTCAAAAAAAGGTATTGTTCGTTAAAAATAAAATTTAATCTGGATTTAACATTATTTAAGCATACGAGCGAAATTCATGAATTTCGCTCGTAGTTTATTTTATAGTTCCGATTCAACAACTTTAACTTCCTCAAAGCTAACCACAAACTCTACGCGGCGATTTTTGGCTTTGTTAGCAGTAGTAGTATTTGGCAAAACTGGTTTGGTGTCGCCATATCCATTCGAAGTAATGCGTTTTTCGTCAATTCCTTTATTAATCAGGTAGTCGCGCACTGCTTTGGCTCTATTTTCGGATAAAAGTTGATTGGCATCTTTTTTACCCACATTATCGGTGTGTCCTTGAATTTCGACCAAATAAGTTGTATTTTCAGAAAGCACTTTAGCAACATCATCCAGAATTTTGAACGAAACAGGCTTAATAGTCGATTTACCTGTTTCGAACTGTATGCCTTGTAAAGCTTTTTGGAATAGCTGACGCACTTCCTTTTTAATTTCGGGGCAACCTTTGTTGGAAGCTACACCAGCCAATCGTGGGCAATTATCCAAATAATCCAACACACCATCGCCATCTGTATCTTTTGGGCAGCCATTTTCGTCTACTGTACCTTTAGCTTCAAGAGGTGTTTCAGGACATTTGTCTAAATAATCAGCTATGCCGTCATTGTCGGTATCTTTGGGGCAACCAGTAGAATCAACTGCTGCACGAGCAAATTCAGGAGTATTAGGACATTTATCCAAATAATCGAACACACCATCCAAATCTTTATCAATAGGGCAACCCGTTGAGTCGATTAAACCACGAGCTTCGATAGGAGTTGCAGGGCATTTATCCAAATAATCGGGAACATTATCGCCATCTTCGTCGAGAGGGCAACCCAATGAATCGGTCTTAACACCTTCGGGAGTTGCTTCGCACTTGTCTAAATAATCCGGAATTCCGTCTTTATCCGTATCATTGGGGCAACCCATTTCGTTCACTTTACCATAAGCCGCAGGAATTGTACCAGGACATTTATCTAAATAATCAAACACACCATCGCCATCCGTATCAATAGGACAGCCATCGGCATCAATATTATTTTGAGCTTCTTTTGGCGTATCGGGACATTTATCCAAAAAGTCGTAAATACCATCCCCATCGGTATCAAGCGGATAGCCCTTTTTATCAACAATTACACCATGAGGCGTATCGGGGCTTTTGTCGCGACTGTTACTAACACCATCTTTATCGCTATCTTGTTTATTTCCAAAAACAATATTAAATCCTAAAGCAATATTAAAACGGTCGGATTGTGATGGAATTTTAATGTCCGACATCGAACCAAGTACAGGAATTGATGGAAGTGAACCCGAATATATATCGGAAACCGGAATTTTTTTAAGCGGATAATAATCAGCCGAAATAAATGTATTTATCATTCCTAATCGGAAACCCATACCGGCACCAATATTACTACCTCGTCCGTTGAGCAGCGAATAGGATAAAGCAAAATTCAACCAATTGAACGGACGCAAATTTAATGAAGTGGTAATATCTTGATAAAGTTGTTTGTTTCGAAACATGGTAGTGGATAAAACACCCAACGAAATTGTATTTTTGAGAATACCAACTTCGGCACTACCCTGAATTTTAGCTCCCGGATAAGTAGTAAAAGCACTGGTATTATTGCTGTTCGAATAAGTTGAATTTCCGTCTACAACGCTTGCAATGACAGAATCTAACAATTGAATGTAATCTATACCATTAAAGATATCGTTGTTTGCAAGGGTATCAACAGCTCCAAATTTGGAAGCCAAAGTAACATTGTATTGTTTTGATGTAGCATCCCATTTAATAAATCCCAAATCGGTAACCGCTGCACCCAACGTTAAAAAGTCGAAAGGTTTGTATGTTACGCCAAAATCGAAAGCAGCACCCGTGCCCATAGGTTTGGTATAGTCGGCTGCAGTTGAAGTGTCAGTTATTTCGGTAAAAGCGGTATTTACTGTTCCATCAAAATTGAAATCCCACAAAGTAGGATTTGCAACGACAGAAAAATCGGTAAATGTAGTTTTAACAGCTGCCAATCCATATAAATACTTTAATTTTGCCCCAACCGACCATTTTTCGTTTAACATGCGTGAATAACCCAGAGCAGCTTCGATATAAGCGCTACCATTCAAACCTGAAGTTGTGAAATCGTATTTATGATTTGATTGAAGTGCTCTTGTAAGCGGATCTCTATTGCCATACATCCAAAAACCTATAGCTTCCTTCGAAAAATCGACATCGAGCATTCCTTTAACCGAAAGGCCAAAAGTAAAATAATTGCTTTTTGCCCTAAAACCAAAATTTAATAAGTTTAATTGAGTTCCAAAATTTAAATTGGTGGTAGATTTGAGGGAATTGTATAAATCGCCTTTCAACATATTAGCCGAACTTGCTGTGAGCGAATTATTTCCTAACTGAAACTGTGAATAGCCCAGTATTGGTAGGCCCAAATAAAAGCCACTCAATGGTTGGATAGCAGGATTTATAAAATGCCGATAAGGTGAGTTTTCGATAAAATACAGATTACTAACCTGTTGCGATTGAATTTGACTCGTCAGAAATAGCATACCAATGCCAATAAATAGAAGTTTAATTTTTCTCATAAAAATTTAATTTGATAGTTGAAAATAATTCGAAAAAGACATAAGTCAGTAATTTTTTTTCTGTTTTCAAAAGTACACAATTTATATTTACAATATTTTAAACACCATAACTAAAAAATTGTTTATTAAATTTTAAAATTTATTCAAGTCATTTTTTTTATGTAAGTTTGCATCTTGTAAAAAAAATAAATTTATGGCGCCCCGAAAACCAATAAAACCAAGTCAGAGACCTGAACCAAAGCAGGAATTTAAAAACACACCTACCATCGAAAATAAACCTTCGAGCCAACAAAACAAGGAACAAAACATCCATTTTTGGAAAGGTCTTAAAGACTTTTTCAAAGATGAGCGCACACATTTTGTTGAAGGTATTTTCCTTATTATCATTGTTTTGTATTTCACACTGGCATTTGTTTCTTATTTTTTCACAGGTGCTGCCGACCAAAGCAAAATGGATTTACCTTATGCTGAAGTTATTAGTTTACGTGTCGACATTCAAAACTGGACATCCGTTACAGGGGCTTATTTAGCCGAAACTATGATTAACAAATGGTTTGGTGTTTCTTCGTTTACAATTTTATTTTTTGGTTTCATAATGGGGTTAAAGTTGCTGCGTGTTAAAACATTAACTTTAACAGCTGCCTTTTTTCATGCTGCCTTTTGGCTTTTTTGGCTTTCGATAACATTGGCTATTGCCGTAAATCCCTTTGTGAAAGGATGGATTTTCTTTGCCCCGGGCGGTTTGCATGGCGAATATGTAAGCGATTTTATAAATTCATATATTGGTCTTCCAGGTACAATAATGGCATTATTAGGAGTGTTTTTGCTTTATAGTGTTATTTCATCCAAAGCAACAATGCCGTTTTTGAAACGCCTTTTTTCGAAAAAACAAAAAAATATTCCAAATGAAATTGTTGATTCAAAAAATGAAGAATCGGAATTTGAAGAAGATGATATTGTTGAAAACGAACCAACAGTAGCTGTTGGCACAGAGTTAATACCCGAAGATTGGGTTACAAAAGCTTCAGAAGAAGACAGTATTATTATTGACGAAAAAGAATTAGATTTGGAAGAGCCTACTATTGAAGATGATATAGAGATAGTGGAAGTGCCTTTCGAAATTGAACCACCCATACATCCCGAAGAAAATAAAGCTGTTGATTTGGATCCGGAAGAAGGTATGGCTGCTGAAAATGAAGATCCATATTATAATATTGCCAAGTTAGGCAAATATGACCCAACGCTCGATTTATCGCATTATCAACCCCCTACTCTTGATTTATTAAAGGTATATGGCAGCGATAATGATACACAAATTGATATGGTGGAACAGAATGCGAATAAAAATAAGATTATCACCATTCTTCAAAATTTTGGTATTGAGATAGATACCATAAAAGCTACTGTTGGACCAACTATTACACTTTACGAAATTGTGCCGAAAGCGGGCGTTCGTATTTCTAAAATTCGTAATTTGGAATACGACATTATGCTCAGCTTGGCAGCTACGGGCATTCGTATTATTGCGCCAATTCCGGGCAAAGGTACGATAGGTATTGAAGTGCCAAATGCCGACCCACAAGTGGTTTCGATGCATTCGGTTATTGCTTCTAAAAAGTTTCAGGAATCGAAGTTTGAACTTCCGGTTGCGTTTGGACGCACTATAACCAACGAAATTTTCATGGTAGATTTAGCCAAAATGCCACACTTATTGGTTGCTGGAGCTACCGGACAAGGTAAATCGGTAGGGTTGAATGCTATTATCACTTCCTTGCTTTACAAAAAACACCCTTCGCAACTCAAATTAGTTTTGGTTGACCCTAAAAAAGTGGAATTTAATATTTATGGAGATATCGAAAAGCATTTCTTAGCTAAATTGCCCGATGGCGAAGATGCCATTATTACCGATACCAGTAAAGTGGTAGAAACGCTTAATTCGCTTTGTAAAGAAATGGACGAACGCTACGATTTGCTTAAAAAAGCACATGTTCGTAATATTAAGGAATACAACGAGAAATTTTTCAACCGAAATTTGAATCCTGAAAAAGGTCATCGCTTTTTACCATATATAGTTGTCATTGTAGATGAGTTTGGAGATTTGATAATGACAGCAGGCAAAGAAGTGGAAATGCCGATTGCTCGTATTGCTCAGTTGGCGCGTGCGGTGGGCATACACATGATTATTGCCACTCAACGCCCGTCGGTAAATATTATTACAGGTGTGATTAAAGCCAACTTCCCGGCTCGTGTTGCATTCCGCGTATCGTCGATGATGGACTCTCGTACTATTTTGGATGCTCCCGGAGCTAACCAATTAGTAGGACGTGGTGATATGCTTTTCTCGCAAGGAAATGATTTAATGCGTGTGCAATGTGCTTTTGTTGACACACCCGAAGTTGAAAATATTGTACATCATATTAGCGGTCAGCAAAGTTACCCAACTGCATTTTATCTGCCCGAATATATAAATCCGGATGGCGAAGGTGTAGATATGAGTTCGGTAGATATGAGTAAACGTGACCCGCTGTTCGAAGAGGCTGCTCGTTTAATAGTAGCAAGTCAGCAAGGTTCTACTTCGCTTATTCAGCGAAAATTCTCTATTGGCTACAACCGTGCCGGTCGCATTGTCGATCAGTTGGAAGTGGCAGGCATCATAGGACCATTCGAAGGCAGTAAGGCACGACAAGTACTTGTGCTCGACGACTATCATTTGGAACAGATTTTGCGACAACTTTAAAATCGGATTGCACCGCAGGGGCATTACGATTTTAAATGATGTGTCCCGATAGCTGTATGGAGTGATAATTTGGCGATTTGAAAATTAAAAATAAAAGATGAATTTAAGACTATCAATAATTGTATACATATTTTCAATAGTGTGCTTAAATGCTCAAAATAATGCTGATGCTGAAAGAGTTATCAATAGTTTGATAGCATCAGTTCGGACATCTGCTGTGAAAACCAATTTTCAACTTTCGGTAACTGAAAAAAATACAGTAATTTCGCAATCGATTTCGGGAACGTTTGTTTTAAAAGCAAACAAATTCACTATTGAGATGGATGAAACGAAAGCTTGGTTTGATGGTAAAACGCAATGGACTTACCTAAAATCGGATAACGAAGTTACAATTACCGAGCCCACACTTGAGGAATTGGCACAAATTAATCCTTTGTCTATTTTGGCGGCTTTTAAAATTAAATCGTGGATTCGATTGAGTAAAACCAAATTGCCAAATTCCGACTTGATAGAATTGATACCTAAAAATAAAAAAGACGATTTTGTAAAAGTGGAAGTACAGTTGAATAAAAAAACGAAAGCATTAGAAATTATTCGATTGCTTGATAAAAAAAAATCAACCACTTTGCTTAAACTAACAAACTACAAGAATGCAGGAAATGTGCCCGATGCTGACTTTACATTTAAAAAAGAAAATTATAAACATATACTAATAAACGATTTACGATAATGACAGAAAAAGTACGTTGCCTGATAATAGGTTCAGGACCAGCAGGCTATACAGCCGCCATTTATGCTTCGCGCGCCAATTTATCTCCAGTTTTGTACGAAGGGATGCAACCTGGAGGTCAACTTACAACTACCAACGAGGTAGAAAATTTTCCTGGTTATCCTGATGGAATTACAGGACCTGAGATGATGGAAGAATTAAAAAAACAAGCCGAGCGTTTTGGTTCCGACATACGTTTTGGCTATGTTACAGCTACCGACCTTTCGGCAGCTCCATACAAAGTAACTGTGGACGGTGAAAAAGTTATTGAAGCCGAAACACTTATTATTTCAACTGGTGCTACTGCAAAATATCTTGGATTGCCCGACGAAACAAAATATGCTGGATCGGGCGTATCGGCATGTGCTACTTGTGATGGATTTTTCTACCGTAAACGCGTTGTAGCGGTAGTAGGTGGTGGTGATACGGCTTGCGAAGAAGCAACATATCTTTCGGCATTAGCAAGCAAAGTATATTTAATAGTACGAAAATCTTTCCTTCGTGCATCTAAAATTATGCAGGAACGCGTACTATCGAATCCAAAAATTGAAGTGCTTTTCGAACACGAAACTCTCGGACTTACAGGTGAAAAAGTGGTACAGGGCGCTAATTTGGTAAAGCGTAAAGGAGAAGCCGACGAAGAACAAGTGCACATCGAAATCGATGGCTTTTTCTTAGCAATTGGGCACAAACCAAATTCGGATGTATTCAAACCTTGGATTGAAACTGATGAAGTAGGCTATATTAAAACTTTTGGTGGCTCTTCGCGCACGAATATTCCAGGAGTATTTGCTTCGGGTGACGTTGCCGACCCACATTACCGACAAGCAATTACCGCTGCCGGAAGTGGCTGTATGGCGGCCATAGATGCCGAAAGATACCTTAGCGAGAAAGGAATTTAAAATTCAGAATTTTAAAAAGCCCGAGATAACATAAATTGTTATTTCGGGCTTTTTTATTTATAAAAATGATGTGTTTTTTTTTCTACAAAACGATATTATAAACTCCTTTGCTAATAATCTGTCCGTTCAGTTTAGTTCCTATCAGTTCGATGTAGCTATTTTGCTGACGACCAACTTCTACCATTACTTTGTTAAACAATAAATTAGTTCCAACTTTTTTGTGTAAAACGAGTACAAAATTTGAGCTCTCGGCTTTAATAATGGCTTCGGTTGGCACAGCAAAAACAGGTTCTGATTGTGCAATAATTTCGGCTGAAACAACATTGTTTGCTATTGGTTTTGTTACATTTGACGCTTTTGGTGTTGCATAGCAATGAATAGACTTTGAGTCGGCATCCACAACTACACCTACCGATGTAAGCTCTGCCAAAAGTTCGGTAGCAGAGCCGGCAGAATGAAACCGAACCGCTTGACCTTTTTTCAGCTTTGTAATATCAGTAGCAAAAATAGCTAATTCGAGTTGAAATTGCGAAGGATCGGCAATTTCGATACCTACCGATTGCTGATTAATATAAGTACCCAAATTTGCTTTTAATCCCGAAATATAACCACTTATGGGTGATTTAAGCGTATAAAAAGCACTAAATTCCCCTTTTTCGACAGCTTGAAGTGAAAAGCCCGCAGCAACCAATTTTAGTTTAAGGCCATTGTACTTCGCTTCAGCACTTCTGAAATCGCTTTCGGTAACAATAAATTCTTTTTCAGAAATAATTTTTTCGGCAAAAAGCGATTTCAAACGCTGGTATTCGCTTTTCGAACGTTTATATAGCGCCAAAGCCTCAGCATAATCGCGCTGAATATCAATCACTTCCGAACCAGAAATTTCTAATATAGTTTGATTTTTTTGTATAAATTCGCCATTTACACAATTAACTTTAGTGATTACTCCTGCTATTGGGGCAGTAACAGTAGCCATACCATTGGGTTTGGGCACAATAGTTCCACTACATTTTACAATATCTTCGAACGATTTAGTTTCAATCTCGCTCAGTTGCATACCTTCAGCAGCAAATTGTTCGGCAGTAATTTCAATATATTCATTTTCAGAAATTGTCGCCTCTTGTTTCCGGGAACAACTAATTGAAAAAAAAGTTATACTCAATATAAATGATAAATAATAAATTCGTTTCATGGGTCAATTTATTTTGAAAAAGATTTTTTTGAATTCATTTTAAACGAAAAAAGTTTAAAGCTACGCATGTTGTAAAAAATTTCGAACATAATGGGTAATGCAATCATAGTAAGCATAGTAGACGTAACTAAACCACCAATAACAACAGTAGCCAATGGGCGTTGCACTTCGGCACCAGCACCACTCGAAATAGCCATTGGTAAAAATCCCATAGCGGCAGCACCAGCAGTAAGCATTACGGGGCGCAAACGATTTTTAGTACCTTGAATTATTAACTCACGCATGGTGAGCGTTCCCGAATGTTTTAATTCTTTGAGATGTTCGATTAACACAATGCCATTGAGCACCGCAATACCAAACAAAGCTATAAAACCAACTCCGGCCGACACGCTGAAAGGCATACCACGCAACCAAAGTAACAAAACACCGCCCACCGTAGCCAACGGAATTGCCGTAAAAATCATAATGGCATCTTTAAGCGATTTAAAGGCAAAATGTAAGAAAATAAATATCAACAACAGCGCCACGGGTACTGCAATCATCAAACGGTTAGTAGCATTTTGAAGATTTTCGAATTGTCCACCATACGTAATATAGGTTCCGGGTTTCAAAGTAATATTTTTATCAACCTTAGCCTGAATATCTTTTACAACTGATTGTAAGTCGCGATTGCGCACATTTACACTAACCACCACACGCCGACGGGTATTCTCACGAGATATTTTAGCTGGACCTTCGGCGTATTCGATAGTAGCAAGTTCTGATAATGGAATTAACTGCCCGTTAGGCAGCGGCACTTTAAGTTGACGAATATCGCCAATATCAGTTCGGTTTTGTTTGTCGAAACGTACTACCAAATCGAAACGCTTTTCGCCCTCGAAAATAACTCCAGCCGCTTCGCCTCCAAAAGCAGTTGCCAAGTAAGTATTGAGGGTTCTGATATCAACTCCATAAGAAGCAATTTTAGAGCGATTGTAATTTATTTTAACCTGAGGCAAGCCAGATGTTTTTTCTAAAATTACGTCACTCGCCCCCGGAATGTCTGAAATAATATTTTTAATTTCGTTTGCTTTTTTGTCAATATATTCGAGATCGTCGCCAAAAATTTTGATTGCAATATCAGATCTTACTCCAGTTATAAGTTCGTTGAAACGCATTTCGATAGGTTGCGTAAATTCATATTCAACGCCTGGGATAATCGAAAGTGCCACTTTAAATTTATCAGCCAACTCCTCTTTATTTGAAGCATTTACCCATTGGCTACGAGGCTTGAGTTTTATTATCATATCAATCTCTTCCATCGACATGGGATCGGTAGGTACTTCGGCAGCACCAATACGGCTCACCACTTTATCTACTTCCGAAAACTTACTTACAAGTATATGCTCCATTCGGGTTGTAGTCTCAATTGTCTTGGTAAGCGAAGTTCCTGTTTTGAGCACAGGCTGAATCACAAAATCGCCTTCGTCAAGTGTTGGAACAAACTCCCCTCCTATTTGCGTAAACAAAAATCCGGTAAACAACAACGATACAATGGCTGCTCCGAGTACCATTTTTTTATGCTCGCACGACCATTGTATAACCGGAAAATACGATTTGTGAGCCAAGTTCATAAACCAATGCGAGATATTTTTTTTATTCGTTTTAGAAGGTTTCAAAAATAAGGAAGAAGCTACAGGCAGCCAAGTCAATCCCATTATCATAGCACCAATAATGGCAAAACAAAACGAAAGAGCCATGGGTTTAAACATTTTGCCTTCCACGCCCGAAAGCGAAAGAATAGGAATAAACACAACAAGAATAATAATTTGACCAAAAATAGCCGATTTCATCATTTTCGAAGCTCCTTCGAACGATAGTGTATCCATCAAAGTATCGCGTTCGTCGCCCTCAATGGCATCTATTTTATGTTTGTTTACCACTATTTTGAGCGCAATATATTCTACAATAATAACAGCTCCGTCGATAATAATACCAAAGTCGAGCGCCCCCAAACTCATTAAATTGGCATCTACTCCAAAAATGTACATCATGGAGATAGTAAAAAGTAATGACAGCGGAATCATAGAAGTAATAACCAATGCCGAACGAATATTCCCAATTAAGAGCAGAACAGTAAGCATCACAATAATAGCTCCCAAAATAAGATTTTCGGCTACTGTAAATGTGGTTTTAGCCACCAATTCGCTACGATCTACAATTGGATTTATAGTTATACCTTCGGGTAAATTGGTACGGATTTCGTCTACGCGCGCTTTTACATCGTTAATAACCGTTTTTGAGTTTGCACCTTTGAGCATCATTACTTGACCAAGTATGGTTTCGCCCTTGCCATTTGATGTAATAGCGCCATATCTATTGGCATGTCCGAAGTTTACCTTTGCAATATTTTTTACAAGTATTGGCGTTGAATTTACATTTTTAACAACAATTTGTTCAATATCTTCAACCGATTTTACTTGTCCATCGCCTCGGATAAAGTAACTTTGGTTGGTTTTTTCGATGTAAGCACCACCAGAAATACTGTTGTTACCTACCAAAGCATTGTAAACCTCTACCAATGTGACATTTAACGCTGTGAGTTGCGCGGGATCAATTGCCACTTCATATTGTTTGAGGTAGCCGCCCCAGCTATTTATTTCGACTACGCCGGTAATGCCCGACAAGCGACGCTTCACCACCCAATCCTGAATGGTACGTAAATCGGTAGCGGTGTATCTTTTTTCATACCCTTTTTCTACATCCAAAGTGTATTGATATATTTCACCCAAGCCGGTGGTAATAGGTCCCATTTCGGGCACACCAAATCCTTCAGGTATTTTAGCTGATGCACTTTTGATTTTTTCTGAAATGAGTTGACGCGGTAAGTAAGCACCTAATTTTTCGTCGAATACAATGGTAATGAGCGAAATACCAAACTTAGAAACCGAGCGAATTTCCTTCACACCTGGCAAATTAGCCATCTCCATTTCAACAGGGGCAGTTATATATTGCTCAATTTCTTGCGTAGAAAGGTTTCCCGAAGTGGTAATTACTTGTACCTGATTGTTGGTAATGTCGGGAACGGCTCCCACCGGAATATGAAAAACAGCAAAAATCCCAAAAGCAGCAATAGTTAGGGTAAATAGTATAATTATCAACTTATTGTTGATACTGAAATTTATAATTTTTTCGAGCATAGCGGCACAATTTTATTGTACAAAACTACGAATTTTATTTTTTATAATTTTGTTTTACAAATAAACTTTCAATATTGGGCTTTAAAATATTTATCTTCCAAACAGTTTACTCTGCAAATCAGCTCGTTTCATTTTTTGTAAGTCTCTGATAATTGAACCTTTATACTCCTTTTTATACCAAAAAAAGAATTTACGTTGTTCTAACTTTTCGTTTTTACTTTTTGCCGTATACATGGGTTCTAAAGTATAAGGATGATATCCCGAATAGTAAATTTCGGTAGCCAACGTCATAGGAGTTGGCGTAAAATCCTGAACTTGTTCTAATTTAAAATCCATTTTTTTTGTTAAAACAGCCAAATCAGCCATATCTTCGTTTTTACATCCCGGATGGCTCGAAATAAAGTATGGAATTAGCTGCTGATTTAGTCCGGCTTCGCGGTTTATGCGCTCGAATTGCTCTTTAAATTTAGCAAAATACTCGAAAGCGGGTTTGCGCATAGTGTACAACACCTTATCGGAGGTGTGCTCTGGAGCAATTTTCAGACGACCTGATACATGTTTGCTAATAAGTTCTTTAATATATTCGGCATGGCTTTTATTAGCCTCTTCGCTTTTGGTGTCGCTCAACAATAAATCGTACCTCACTCCGCTCCCAACAAACGATTTTTTGATGCCCGGCATTTTATCTACCGAACGGTAAATGTCAAGCAGTCGACTGTGGTTAGTATCTAAGTTAAAACAAACTTTGGGGTGAATACACGACGGTTTTTTGCATTTTCGGCATATATCCATATCAATGCCTTTCAGTCCGTACATATTAGCCGACGGGCCGCCCAAATCGCTTATATAACCTTTAAAATCGGGCATTTCGGTTACTTTTTTCACCTCACTAAGAATCGATTCTTTGGAGCGCGACACAATGTGCTTGCCCTGATGTGCCGAAATGGTACAAAATGCACAACCACCAAAGCAGCCGCGATGCAAATTCACCGAAAACTTTATCATTTCGAATGCAGGAATGGTTTTTCCTTTGTATTTTGGATGTGGCAAACGGGTATAAGGCAAGTCGAAAGAAAAATCTAACTCCGCTTCCGAAAGTGGTTCGTAAGGTGGATTAACAACTACCCAACGATTACCCGTTTTTTGTAGTAAACGGTCGGCCTCAATGCGGTTACTTTCTATTTCAATATGCTTAAAATTAGAAGCATAGAGCTTTTTATCCACCAAACAAGTTTCGTGAGGAACAAGTGTTTTATCAATAAACTTGGAAGTTGGAATTTCTTTTGACAAAAATGATGTTTGTGGAATATCAGTCATTAATTTAATGCTTTCACCATTTTTCACACGAGCAACTAATTCGCGTATAGGTTTTTCGCCATTGCCATAAATCAAAATATCTGCTTTGGAATCGACCAAAATACTTGGCATTAGCTTATCCGACCAATAATCGTAATGCGTAAACCGGCGTAGCGACGCTTCAATTCCACCAATAACTAATGGTACTTCGGGATATAACTTTTTAATAATATTGCAATAAGTAATAGTGGCATAATCCGGCCGCATATTTGGCTTACCATCAGGCGAATACGCATCGTCAGACCGCAAGCGTTTGTTTGCAGTATAATGATTCACCATCGAATCCATATTCCCGCCCGAAACGGCAAAAAATAAACGCGGACGCCCCATCTTTTTAAAATCGCGCAGGTCGTCGCGCCAGTTTGGTTGTGGCACTATAGCTACACGAAGTCCTTCCGCTTCGAGAATTCGCCCAATAACAGCCGCGCCAAAAGCGGGATGGTCGATATAGGCGTCGCCAGTAAAAAATACAACATCTACTTCATCCCAATTGCGAAGTTCGAGTTCTTTTTTGGTTGTGGGTAAAAAATCGGTTAGTTGATATGTTTTGTTTAGCATGAGAATACACTTTGTATTACCACAAAAGAACACAAAAGGAAGAAAATGAATTAAACTGATGTAAAGTAAAATATTTTATCTTTTGTGTCTTTGGTGTCCTTTTGTGGTTATATTTTTATAAAAATTGATTGTTTCGAATACTTTAACAACGGTAATATCAAATAAGTTCTTGTAAATAAGCGTTATTAAACACAAAAATGTTAAGTGATTAAAAACTTTTTACTCAGAAATGCATCAAAAGCATTTTTTATTTTATTTTTGTGTGGAAATAGTATGTTAATTAAGAATTAAGAATTTGGAATTACGAGTTTAAAAAAAATAGAAAAAAGATGAAAAGATTTGGTTTATTATTTATAAGCTTTTTTACAATTACGTTGGTTTTTGGCAATTTATTATACGACATTACCGATGGTAAATATAAAGCCAAAAAATTCGAAACACCGCGTTCGATGAACGATGGTGAACATTATACACTTTTGGTAAATGGCAATGCCGTAGTAAAATACAATTACAGAACCGGAGCAACTGTCGATACACTTTTCAGTGTTTTTCAGGCTAAAAAATGTCCGATAAAAAAAATTACGGGCTACGAATTTAGTCCAAGTGAGCAAAAAATGCTTGTTTATACCAATGTAAAATCCCGCTATCGCCGAACGTTTACAGCCGACTATTATATATATGATGTAAAACGCAAAGAAATAGAATCACTTTCGGTGAATGGTCCACAAGAAGTGCCACTTTTTTCGCCAGATAGTCGCTACATTGCTTTTGCATGCAAAAACAATCTTTTTTTATACAAAGTCGATTTTAAAACCGAACTCCAAATAACCAAAGATGGAGAAGAAGGCAAAATTATAAATGGTACCCCCGATTGGGTTTATGAGGAAGAATTTGAAGCAACACGTCATTTTGTGTGGAGCCCCGATAGCAAATTATTGGCTTTTACAAAGTTCACTGAAAAGGATGTTCCGGAATTTTCTTTTCAATTGTATAAAAATGAGAAAAATGCCGATGAGTTAAATTTGTATCCGAGCTTTAGTAAATTCAAATACCCCAAAGCAGGCGAAAATAATTCGAAAGTGCAGGTTTGTGTGTACGACGATTTTAACAAAACAACACGCACAATGAAAATTTCGAAAGAAGAGGAAGATGTGTATGTGCCTCGCCTTAAATGGGCTAACTCACCTGAGCAATTGATAATTTTCAAGCTTAATCGCAGTCAGAATAGGCTCGATATGCTTATGGCAGACCCTCGTTCGACAGTAACAAAATTAATTTTTCGCGAAGAAGATAAACGTTATGTGGATTATGGGAATATTGATTTCTTGCAATTTAGTACTGATAATCAATACTTTTACAATGTAAGCGAGCGCGATGGGTATCGTCATATTTATCAATATCGCATTACGGGGCAACTTGTAAAGCAACTTACAAAAGGCAATTGGGATGTTACCGATTTTTACGGCTTCGATGAGGCAAAAAAGGTAATTTATTATCAATCCGCAGAAGTTTCGCCACTTCAGCTCGATATTTTTTCGATAGATTTGAAAGGAAAAAAAATGCGTTTAACAGATGGAAAAGGAACACATACTGCTTCGTTCAATACCACTTTTACATTATTTGCTGAGAATTCATCGTCGCTCACGCAGCCCAATTCGCTCTTAATACGTTCGAACACAGGTGCCAGTATTCGCAATATTGCAAACAGTGAATCTGTAAAGTCGGAATTCGAAGCGCTCAATTTACCAAAAAAAGCTTTTTTTTCGTTTAAAACATCCGAAAATATTTCTCTAAATGGCTGGATGTTAAAACCAACCGATTTTGATGCCACCAAAAAATATCCTGTTTTACAGGTGCAGTATAGCGGACCAAACTCGCAAGAGGTATTAGACAAATGGGATATTGACTGGGAATATTATTTGGCTACAAAAGGTTATGTGGTGGTTTGTGTAGATGGACGAGGCACGGGAGCTCGTGGGGCTGATTTCCGTAAATCAACGTATGGCAAATTGGGTATTTTAGAAACAAAAGACCAAGTGGAGACTGCCAAATATTTAGCCCAACAAACCTTTATCGACAAAGACCGTATAGGTATTTGGGGATGGAGTTATGGAGGTTCTATGACCTTGTGGAGCATGAGTACAGGCGAAAAAGTATTTAAAGCAGGCATTTCGGTGGCACCTGTAACCGATTGGAAATTGTACAATACAGCTTATACCGAGCGCTTTATGAATCGTCCGCAGGAAAATTTTGATGGTTACACACAAACTTCGGCTATCAATATGGCAACAAAATTAAACGGAAAATTGCTTATTATACATGGCACAGCCGATGATAATGTACACGTTCAAAATACAATGCTCTATATAGATAAATTAGTAGAAGCCGACAAACAGTTTGAAATGCAAATTTACACCGACAAAAATCACAGTATTTTGGGTAAACAAACACGTCGACATTTATATACCCGTATGAGTGAATTTTTACTCAATAATTTGTAAATATATTATACAATAAGGTATTCGCAAAAAAATCGAACTAAAAGCTGTTGTAAAACATTTTTTTTATATCCGATTTACCTTTATTCAGCAATAAAAAACACTAATTTTGCGGGTCATTCATCACAAAAAAAAGAATTGATAAAATTTCACACTTAAATAATCAAAAAAAATCAAATTCACATGAGTACAGAAAACAAAAATTACGCATTGCCTATAGCAATGATGTTCGCACTTTTCTTTATGATTGCCTTCGTTACAGGGCTTCCAAGTCCGATGGGTGTAATTGTAGCTAAACAATTTGGAGCTTCCAACTTCGAATCACAGTTAGGGTTTTTAGGAAACTTCCTGGCTTATGCCTTTATGGGAATTCCTGCAGGTATCATGCTTAAAAAGTGGGGATATAAAGTAACTGCTCTTGCAGCTATTGGTGTTGGATTTATTGGTGTATCCGTTCAATTTTTCTCAGGACAAGTTGGTTTGTTCTCAGTTTATTTAACCGGAGCTTTTATCTCAGGTTTTTCGATGTGTATGTTGAATACAGTTGTTAACCCTATGCTTAACACCCTTGGCGGTGGCGGAAATTCAGGTAATAAATTATTACAATTTGGTGGTTCAATCAATTCTATCGGGGCTACAATAACTCCAATGCTAGTTGGTTGGTTAATGGGTGCCGAAGCTGGACGTACAATCGAAAAAGCAAATCCAGCATTGTTTTTAGCTTTAGGAATTTTTGCATTGGCATTTGTGGTATTATTATTTGTAAAAATACCTGAGCCTCACAAAGAAACTGCTACCGAACGTAAAGTTAAACACGCACACAGTCCACTTTCGTTCCGTCACTTTATTTTTGGTGCCATTGCTATTTTTATTTATGTTGGTATCGAAATTGGCATTCCAAGTACAGCAAACTTATTTATGACTGCACAAACTACAGCCGAAAATCCGGGATTAGGTATTGATGCAACTATAGCAGGAAGTATAGTAGGTATTTATTGGCTATTAATGCTCGTTGGACGACTTGTAGGTGGATTTTTAGGTTCTAAAGTATCAAGTAAAACTATGTTGACCACCGTTTCGTTGGTTGGTTTGGTATTTATTTTACTTGCAATATTTACACCGACTTCAATTGCAGTAAATCTTCCTTATCTAAATGTCGCTGTACCAGTTAGTGTTATATTCTTTGTACTTACAGGCTTGTGTACTTCCATTATGTGGGGTGGTGTTTTCAATTTGGCTGTCGAAGGTCTTGGAAAATACACTGCTGCTGCATCCGGCATTTTTATGGTTATGGTAATGGGTGGTGGCATTGTTCCATTAATTCAGGGTTGGGTATCAGATAACTTCGGTTACATAAATAGCTATTGGGTAATGTTTGCTTGTTTAGCTTATATGTTGTGGTACGCTTTGATTGGTTGCAAAAATGTAAACAAAGATATACCGGTAGAATAGTTCATAGTTTATAGTAAAAAGTTTATAGAAAAGAAAAATGGAAAAACCTTATGTTATAGGAATGGATATGGGCGGCACAAACACTGTTTTTGGTGTTGTGGATAGTCGTGGTAATGTAATTTCGAAAAGTGCCATCAAAACAGGTACGCACTCGGATGTTAATTTGTACATACAAGATTTGTACAACGAAATGATAAAAATAATTGATGCGGCTGGAGGTAGCGATAAAATTAAAGGAATTGGTGTTGGCGCTCCCAATGGCAATTATTATACCGGCAATATTGAATTTGCTCCTAACCTACCCTGGAAAGGTGTAATTCCTTTTGCTAAACTAATGACCGAGAAATTTGGCATTCCAACCGCACTTACCAACGATGCTAACGCTGCCGCTGTTGGCGAAATGACTTATGGTGGTGCTCGCGGCATGAAAAACTTTATTATGATTACGCTCGGCACAGGTGTTGGTAGCGGAATTATTATCGATGGTAAAGTAGTTTATGGTCACGATGGATTTGCTGGCGAATTGGGACATACAACAGCTATTCGCGAAAACGGTCGCTTATGTGGTTGTGGAAAACATGGCTGCCTCGAAACCTATTGTTCGGCAACAGGTGTTGCTCGTTCGGCACGCGAAATTTTGGGTTCTACAACCAAAGATAGCTCTTTACGCAACATTCCGGTGGATAGCATAACCTCGAAAGATGTATTTGATGCTGCTATGGAAGGCGATGATGTGGCTAAAGAAATTTTCAATTTTACCGGCAAAATTTTAGGTCAAAGCTTAGCCGATTTCGTAGCATTCAGTGCACCGGAGGCTATTGCCATTTTCGGTGGATTATCTAAGGCTGGGGATTTGATAATGAATCCTATACGCGAACACATGGAAGCAAACTTATTGCCATTATGGAAAGGTAAAGTAAAATTATTCTTTAGCGAACTGAAAGAAGCTGACGCAGCCATTTTGGGTGCCAGCGCATTGGCTTGGGAATTGTAAATTGGTTCATCGGTTAATTGGTTAATTATTTCATCAGTTAATTGGATATAGATAATATAAGAGTTAGTGATTTTTCGCTAACTCTTTTATTTTATTAACCTTCAAATAAACGTCTATCATTCAACATTATCCTCAATGACTTGTTATATCAATTCATTTTCTTGAATTTTTGCTTTCGATTTAAAGCTGAAGATTCACTATCTTTGTATATGTTATATTAAATTTAAATTATAACAATCATATCCAGCACTATGCGCATCGATTCCCTAAGTATATTGAATTATAAAAATATTTTTGAAGCAGAACTAACTTTTTCACCAAAAATCAATTGTTTTATTGGTAATAATGGGATGGGAAAAACAAATATTTTGGATGCGCTGTATTTCCTTTCATTTTGCAAAAGCTTTTCGAATGCGATAGATTCGCAAAATATACAACACGAAGCCGACTTTTTTATGCTCAACGGTAAATATACCGTTAATGAAAGTGCCGAAGAGATTTATTGCGGTATGAAACGCAAACAAAAAAAACAATTCAAACGTAATAAAAAAGAATACGAACGATTAGCCGACCACATTGGTCTTTTGCCATTGGTAATAGTATCGCCCGACGATGCCTTTCTTATCTCCGAAGGCAGCGACGAGCGACGCAAATTCGTAGATGGTGTACTATCGCAATTCAACCATCACTATCTTCAACAATTAATTCAATACAATAATGCACTTCGCCAACGAAACGCATTGTTGAAAGTGGAACAAAAAATAGATGTTTCGCTCTTCGAAATTTGGGAAGAACAAATGGTACTCTACGGTACTTATATTTTTGAACAACGAAAAGATTTTCTAAATAAATTTGTTCCCATTTTTCGAGATATTTACCATCGTATTTCGGGCGGGCACGAGGAAATCAATTTGCTTTATCAGTCGCAATACGAAAATGGAAATATGAAGGAACGTATGGTTCAAACGCGCGAACGCGATTTGATTTTGGGCTATTCAACTCAAGGCATACACAAAGATGAACTCGAAATGCAACTCGATGGCTTTCCAATAAAACGCGTTGGATCGCAAGGGCAAAATAAAACATATTTAGTATCGCTCAAATTAGCGCAGCATTTCTTTTTGCAACAAGCTTATAAATTTCCACCAATACTCCTACTCGACGATATTTTTGATAAATTAGACTCCAGTCGCGTTGAGCGAATACTTCAATTGGTTTCTGGCGAAAATTTTGGTCAAATTTTTATTACCGACACAAATCGCGAACACTTAGATAGCATTTTGTCAACATTAAACCAAGATACTCGCATCTTCTCTGTCAAGAATGGTAATTTTAGTCAATAATACTTACTTATTGCTTATTATTTAAAGAAATCACCACTTTGTAATCAATACAAACATATTTCTTACAAAAAATCAAACTTATTAATCAAAAAATATTTTCGGAAATATTTTACTATAAATAAAATTATAAAACTTTGTTTTACAGCAATATAGTTTTATTTTTGGAAAACTTTTTATTTTATACAAAAATAAAAATGAAATAAAAAGTTGTGTATTCCATAAAATTTGATTAAAATTGCATCCTATTTCGGAAATAAATTTCATATTCATAAATCACTCATATTAATCTTTTTAAGAATTATTAAAACCGTGAACACCCGTACTTATTCACAAGAAGAAATTAAACAAGCCTCGTTCGAATTTTTTAAAGGCGACGATTTGGCTGCAAGAGTTTGGTCAAACAAATACGCATTGAAAGATTCGTATGGCAACGTCTACGAATTGACCCCCGACGATATGCATCGCCGTTTAGCTCGCGAAATTGCTCGCATCGAAAACAATTATCCGAATCCACTTAGTGCGGATGAGCTTTTTGAATTGTTTCGCAATTTCAAATACATCGTTCCACAAGGTAGCCCCATGACTGGAATTGGTAACGAATATCAAGTTGCATCGCTTTCAAACTGCTTCGTAATTGGTTTCGATGGCGATTCGGATTCTTATGGTGCAATTATCAAAATTGACGAAGAGCAGGTACAGTTGATGAAACGTCGTGGTGGTGTAGGGCACGATCTATCTCATATTCGTCCAAAGGGTTCGCCGGTAAAAAATTCAGCTTTAACTTCTACGGGCATTGTGCCATTTATGGAACGTTACTCGAATTCTACCCGTGAGGTAGCTCAAGATGGACGAAGAGGTGCCTTGATGTTGAGCGTATCTATAAAACACCCTGATTCCGAATCGTTTATCGATGCTAAAATGGAATCGGGAAAAGTTACAGGCGCTAATGTATCGGTAAAAATTCATGATGATTTTATGAAGGCTGTTTTAAATAACCAACCATACAAGCAACAATATCCAACTGGCTCGGACAATCCTTGGTACGTAAAAGAAGTCGATGCCAATACTATATGGAAAAAAATCGTTCACAATGCTTGGCAATCTGCCGAACCGGGAATTCTTTTTTGGGATACTATTACACGCGAATCGGTACCTGATTGCTATGCCGATTTGGGATATAAAACCGTTTCGACAAATCCATGTGGCGAAATTCCTCTCTGCCCGTACGATAGTTGTCGTTTATTAGCTATCAATTTGTATTCGTATGTAAATAAACCATTTACAAAAGAAGCTTCTTTCGATTTCGAATTATTTGCCAAGCATGTAGCACTTGCACAACGAATTATGGACGATATTATCGACCTCGAACAAGAAAAAATTGATGCCATTATCAATAAAATAGAATCCGACCCTGAAGATGATGATATCAAGCTAACTGAATATCAACTTTGGGAAAAAATTAAACAAAAAACAACTGAAGGTCGTCGTACAGGCGTTGGAACTACCGGCGAAGGTGATATGTTAGCTGCGTTAGGCTTCCGCTATGGCACCGACGAAGCTACCGATTTTTCGGAAAATGTACATAAAACAATTGCATTAGCAGCTTATCGCTCGTCGGTAATAATGGCAAAAGAGCGTGGTCCATTTTCGGTTTACAATGCTAAACGCGAGGAAAACAATCCATTTATTCAACGTTTACGCGATGCAGACCCTTCGCTCTACCAAGACATGGTAAAGTATGGTCGTCGCAACATTGCTTGCCTCACCATTGCCCCTACCGGCACAACCAGCATTATGACGCAAACTACTTCGGGTATTGAGCCAGTATTTATGCCGGTATATACTCGTCGTCGCAAAGTAAATCCGAACGATAAAAATGTTCGTGTCGATTTTGTCGACGAAAATGGAGATTCGTGGGAAGAATATGTTGTTTTTCATCATAAATTTGTAACCTGGATGGAAGCAAATGGGCACCCAACGGCTAAAAATTACAGCAAAGAAGAGGTTGAAAAATTAGTTGAAGAATCGCCTTACTTTAAAGCTACAGCCAATGATGTAGATTGGTTGAAAAAAGTACAAATGCAGGGAAAAATTCAAAAATGGGTAGATCACTCTATTAGCGTTACTATAAATTTACCAAATGATGTAGACGAAGAATTGGTGGGTAAACTTTACGAAGAAGCTTGGCGCGTTGGCTGTAAAGGAGTTACTGTATACCGCGATGGTTCTCGTTCGGGAGTTTTAATTGCAGCTTCCGATAAAAAAGAAGATGTACCCGATGGCAAAACAATTTGTTTTCCTTACGACGAAGAGCACTTTACACGCCCAAAAGAATTGGAATGCGATGTAGTACGTTTTCAAAATGCCAAAGACAAATGGATTGCATTTGTAGGTTTGAAAGATGGAAAACCCTACGAAATTTTTACAGGATTGGCCGACGACGAAGAAGGAATTCTTCTCCCTAAAACTGTTACCGAAGGTAAAATAATAAAAACAACCGACGGAAACGGAAACAAACGTTACGATTTTCAGTTCCAAAACAAACGCGGCTATAAAACAACCGTTGAAGGATTGTCGCACAAATTTGATAAAGAATACTGGAACTACGCCAAACTTATTTCGGGCGTATTACGCTACGGAATGCCTATCGATCAGGTTATTAAATTAGTTTCAGGATTACAATTAGACAGCGAATCAATTAACACCTGGAAGGTAGGTGTGGAACGTGCTTTGAAAAAATACATTCCAGATGGAACTCATATAGCAGGACAAGAATGCCCAAGTTGCGGACACAAAGCATTAATATATCAAGAAGGTTGCTTAACTTGCAAAAACTGCGGTTACTCAAAATGCGGTTGATGCAAAACTAAAAATAATTGGTTTGATTTTTAATTAAAAAAGCTCCGAAAGTATTCAATTAACTTTCGAAGCTTTTTTTATTTTAGAAATAGGCCACTTAGCATTCGGCCTGATTTTAACCCTAAGCGTCGAGCTGAGAAATAATCGTTAGGATTTGTATAAGAGCAGATTCCTGCAATTTCTACTTGATTTTCGGGAACTCCATTTTGAATTAAAAGCCATTTATTTGCTTTCCAGAGATCGAGATAGAGTTCGTTTTGCTGGTCATATTGTTGGTTATATTGACCTTGAATTTGCTGATAGTTTTTTCGTTTTATAAAAATTTCGTCAACGGGAAAACCTTGCTTATCGAACGCATCTACCAACTCAACTCCTACTTTGTATACTTCGGGTGAAATGGAAACGCCAATACTTGCAAAAATGTTGGAAGTAGAAGAACCGAAATCCGTTTGCATCAACTTTAAAGTGTTTTCGACAATGCGAGAGCAGGTGCCTCGCCAACCGGCATGCGCCACAGCAATCACTTTTTCCACCGAATCGTAAAGCAAAATGGGCACACAATCGGCAGTAGTTACGCCAATGCAAACGGTTGGAATGTTGGTAATTAGAGCATCAACGCCTTCGAGAAAAGCATTTCTATCAAACTCGGTTAGTTGTAAAAAAGCAGAAGTAATAATTTTTACTGAATTTCCATGCGTTTGGTGTGGAAAAATAATTTTCCGGGAAGAGATTTGTAAATATTCAGCTAACAATTCAATATTAGTTTGCTGATTTTCAACACTATCACTCGTATATGGGCTAATATTTAACGATTCGTAGTTTTCACGACTCACTCCACCATGCCGGGTAGTGCAAAAATGTTGCAATTCCTGAAAGTGGGACAGTATGGGGTAATTTAAAATATCCAATTCGTAATTCGTAATTGTTAATTGTTACAATTCATCCCAACCTATACCTTTGTATTTTGAAATATCGTCATCATCATCTTCATCTTCTTCATCAATATCCCAATTAGAGTCATCTTCATCATCCCATTCATCTTCAACTTCTTCTAAAGGAATAATTTCCATCGGGCGGTGACTAATTTCGACCACTTTGTTGGATTCTTTGTTTATCTCTGTCCAAATTAAGTCTTTTAAATCGTTTATTCCTAAGCCGGTAACCGACGAAATAAAAACAGTTTCGACACCTTTGGGAAGTTCATTTTTGATAGCAAGTGTTAACTCATCATCTAAAATATCACATTTTGTAATTGCAAGAATGCGCTGTTTTTCAGCTAATTCAGGATTATATTGTTTCAATTCGTTCAACAACACATTAAATTCCTTTACAATATCATCGCTATCGGCAGGAATCATAAAAAGTAGTATTGAATTTCGCTCGATGTGGCGCAAAAAACGCAGTCCAAGCCCACGACCTTCGGCAGCTCCCTCAATAATACCCGGAATATCGGCCATTACAAAAGATTTGTTATCGCGATAAGCCACAATTCCTAAATTTGGAACCAAAGTAGTAAAAGGATAATCGGCAATTTCGGGATTTGCTGCCGAAACAACTGAAAGGAGAGTTGATTTACCTGCATTCGGAAAACCTACTAAACCGACATCGGCAAGCACTTTAAGTTGTAAAATAAGTGTCCGTTCGATGCGATCTTCGCCAGGCTGCGAAAATCGCGGTGTTTGGAGTGTAGACGTTCGAAAATGCCAGTTACCTTGCCCACCACGACCACCTTTGAGTAAAATCATTTCCTGCCCATCTTCGGTAATATCGCCCAAACATTCTCCCGTTTCCGAATCGTAAATAACTGTACCACAAGGCACTTCAATTAGTTTATCTTCGCCATCTTTACCAAAACTACGACTACCACTTCCACCCTCGCCATCGCCGGCGTAAATATGGCGAGCATACTTGAGATGAATCAATGTCCATAAATTTTTACTACCACGTAAAATAATATGGCCACCACGCCCACCATCACCACCGTCGGGTCCACCCTTTTGGATGAACTTTTCGCGATGAAAATGCGTTGATCCAGCTCCACCTTTGCCCGAACGGCAATATATTTTTACGTAATCAACAAAATTTGATCCAGCCATTAAATTTATTCCTATTTTTTTTTCCGATTACTATCGGGATTACAATTTACTATTTGCAGTAAATTATTTTGTAAATTCCGTATTAATAACTTCCGATATCCGAGCAAATATTGTATCAACTTCACCCATACCATTGATTGCATGATATTTACCAAGACCTTTATAGTAATCATTTACGGGAGCCGTTTTGGTTTCATAAATCTGCAAACGCTTTTTAATCGTATCCAAATTATCATCGCTACGACCCGAAGTTTCGCCTCTTTTCAAAAGTCTTGTAATCAATTCTTTAGTTTCAACCTGAATATCAATTAAAAAATTTATATCGTTAGGACTTCCTTTTGAAATACTTTCGAGCGCCATTGCCTGTTCTACAGTTCGGGGAAAGCCATCGAGTATAAAACCGCAAGATTTATCAGCCAGCAAATCAGTCGATTTGAGTAAAATTTTGATAATCATTTCATCGGGAACTAAATTTCCTTTCGAAATATATGAATCGGCTAATTTTCCAACTTCCGACTTAGACTCAATTTCGGCGCGCAAAAGCTCGCCTGTGGAGAGATGCTTTAAGTTGTATTTTTCTACCAATAAAGCACTTTGAGTGCCTTTGCCACATCCCGGGGCTCCGCACAAAATAATGTTTAACATATAATATCTGTTTATAATTTAATAATCAATTACTTACAACAGTATAGATGTTTTTAAGGTTACGTCCGTAGCCATCATAATCCAACCCATAACCTACAATAAAGTCGTTTGGAATTTTCATGGCAATATAATCAATTTTAATATCACGTTTTAGTGCATCGGGTTTTTGCAAAAAAGTGGCAATTCGTATGTCTTTTGCCCCTTTTGCAAGTAAGGATTCTAAAATGCGTTCCATAGTAATACCTGTATCCACAATGTCTTCAACTACTACTATATTTCTTCCTACAACACTTTCGTTTAGTCCGATAATTTCTTTCACAGAACCCGAAGTATACAAACCCTCGTAGGACGAAAGTTTAATAAACGTAATTTCACAAGCAAAATTTATTTCTTTTAGTAAATCGGATGCAAACATAAAAGCGCCATTTAAAACGCAAATAAACAAAGGATTAGTTCCCTTTAAATCTTTATTTATCTGAAAAGCCACAGTTTTAACCGCTGCTAAAATATCACTTTCGGGAATCGATAATGTAAATTCTTTGTCTTTGATTTTAATAATATCCATAAAGAGCTGATAATAAAATATTTATCCGATTTTAATAAAATTTTGAGTACAAAAGTACTAAAAAAAGCTCTATTATTCTAATTTAATGTTTCTCTTAAATGCTCGGCCCTTTCGGTTAAACTATTCATTCCAAATTTTCCAAGCAGCTACTGCTTGTTCAACCAACATGCGTTCGCCATTTAATCCTACAGCTCCATTTTCGCGTCCTTTTTTTAGAAACAGCGTTTCGGCAGGGTTGTATACTACATCGAACAACAAATGTTTGTTGGTTAAAAACTGATATGGAATTGCCGGACATTGATCTATATTTGGGAAAGTACCAACTGGTGAAGCATTTACAATAAGAGTAAAATCATCGATAATTTGTTTATTTAAATCGCTGTAAGTTATTCTGCCATCGGCTGCGGTGCGCGAAACAAACAAAACGGTAATACCCAATTTTTGAAGCACAAACTTTATAGCTTTAGAAGCTCCGCCAGTACCAAGTATTAATGCTTTGGTGTGATGCGGTTGTAAATAAGGACGGAGCGAATTTTCGAAACCAACAGCATCGGTATTAAAACCTTTAAGGGTTAAGCTGTTTTTATTCCTAATAAATTTAATAACATTTACAGCGCCAATTTCGGCAGCACTATTGTCCAATTTATCCAAAAAAGGTATAACTTGCTCTTTATATGGAATAGTTACACTGAGACCATTTAACTTTACAGCCTCAATTAACTCACCAAATTGCTGAATACTTTCAATTGGATACGATTCATAAAAAGCGTCGATAAGCTCATTTTCAAACTTTTCGTTAAAAAAGCGTTTCGAAAACGAATGTCCGAGAGGATAACCAATTAATCCATAATGCTGCATAAAATTTATTTTTGAAATGGTATTGAAAAATTATTTTTTCGATTTATTCAAAACAAATCGAACGGCATAATACAAAATAACAACACCCAAAATGCTTAAAACAACCATGCTCAATTCGTGGCTATATTCATTAATCAAATCGGCTTGTCCGTGCGCAATATAGCCTAAAAGTGCCAAAATTGAATTCCAAATAACGGCTCCCAGAAATGTAAAAAGCGTAAAGCTCAAAAAATTCATACGTGCCAAACCAGCAGGGAGTGAAATTAATTGTCGAATTCCTGGAATTAAGCGACCTATAAAAGTTGAGATTTTGCCATGGTCATTGAAGTATTTTTCTGCTTTAATAATTTTTTCGCTCGAAAGTAATAATATCTTTCCAATTTTACTGTCGGCAATTTTATACATTACGGGTCTACCTAACCACAAGGCCAGAAAATAATTAATATAAGCGCCAATAAGGGCACCCAAAGTACCAAAAAGCACTACCAAAAAAATATTCAAATGGCTATCGGGCTTGCTGGCAATGTAGGCAGCCGGAGGAATAACCACTTCGGAAGGAAAAGGAATAAACGAGCTTTCTACTACCATCAACAATGTAATACTTCCATAATCCATATTATTTTCGTACCATTTTTCCACTTTTTGAATGATACTCAGCGTATCGGGAGCAATAGTTTGTGCACTATCTTGTGCGGAGAGGCTAAAACTAAGTGTGATAATAGAAATTATCAGTAAAACTTTTTTAGTCATAAATAAAAAAATGATTTTGGGGAATTATAAAATGGAAAAATAAATTAGAATCTTAAAATAGAAAATCTTCGCGATTGGCATCCTCGCAAACTTCGAAAAACAGGCGTTCGGCTTCCAGATTTTGAGCCATAGCTTTTTTGAGATAAGTTGTAGAAGCCGTAATATTTTCATTTTTATAAAAAGCCACGGCAATAAACAAGTCAATGTATTCGAGCGTAATATCCTGATCGTAAGCAGCTAAATAATAATCGAGTGCCATTTTCCATTCTCCTTTGTCCATGCAGATATTAGCAATCGCCATCAAAGTATCGGGCTGATTTGCTTCGAGCGTAATAGATTTGAGGTAAGCAAGCAATGCTTCATCCAACCGTTCGATACCAACCAAAGCTTCGGCTAAATATACCCAAGCATCCGGTGCATCTTCTTGCAGTTCAAGGGCTCGTTGTGTATACACCAAACTTTCGGTAAATTGCTCTTTTTCTAATAAACATATCGCAATTCCGGTAAGTGCATCGTAATTATCAGTCTTTTCGAGCAACGATTGTTCATAAAACTCGATGGCTTTATCGAAAAGTTCTAATTTCTCGTAGCATTCGCCCACAAATAAATGAGTCTGCCAATCTTCACCCGACATTTTTCCATAATCAATATAAGCATCTACAGCCTGCTGATACTCTTCGATTTGAAAATGTGTGTGAGCTTTTTGTAAGCAAGCCAAGGAGTCATTTTCGTTTATTGCTAACACAAAATCGTAGGCCGATAAAGCCTTTTCAAAATCTTGTAAAACAAAATAAACCTGCCCCAAATTGAACCATGCTTCAGAAGAATAAGAGTCAATATTTATGATTCGATTGTAAATATCAATGGCTAAATCCGAATCGAGCAGCTGCTCGTAACAAAACGCCAATTCGAAAAGTAAATCTGTATTTTTATCGTTGTATTTGTCGCCAATTTTTAAAAAATGAAGCGCTTTTGTTATATTCAAATCGGCAATAAAAATAAAAGCAATGTCGATACAAATATTATCAACATCTTCTAACTCATTATCAAGTATTGAGTTACAAATAAATTCGGCCTCTTTGCTCCTACCCGATTTCACCATTGCCTCCGCTTTGAGTAGCAGCAATTCGTATTCGGTACTTTCGCTCATCGTATCCAAAATCCGCATGGCTTTTTGGGTTTCGCCAAGCGCTAAATATATTTTTGCACGCTTTGTTTGTAAGTTAGAATTGCCCGGATGCAATTGCATTCCAAGTTCAAGTGCTTTAGAACTTTCTTTGGTTTTTCCTTTTCTCAAAAAATAATCAACAATCGTTTCGAGCTCTTCCACATCAAAATAGCCAGGACCTTTGCCTGCTATAAATAATTCGTAGCGAGAAATTAATTCGGACGACTCATCGTCAAGTTGAAATTGCAATTTTCGACCCATAAGGACATTTTTTTTGCAAAAATAATGATTTAATATGTAAATGAGCAAATTAGGGGTAGAAAAGTTTTCAACACGAGAAAAATATATTATATTATCATAAAAATTAGTCATTGTTGTCCGCACATATTATGCACATATTACGTAATACAGCTTTATTTTACGTAATATAAACATTACATTTATATTTGTAAGTGCTATGTAGCGGCTATGTAGAAAGAAAGAAAGAAAGAAAGAAAGAAAGAAAGAAAGAAAG
>CAMDNO010000005.1 GCA_945902955.1 Porphyromonas cangingivalis | reverse complement strand
TTATCGATAAGCTCAGCAAACAAATATCCTGCAATTACACCATCAGACAATTCGATACCTAATTCGCGTGCATTTTCGTGTAATATCATGCAAAGTCCTTTGTTTAATAACTCTGCCGACGAACAATCTGCTTTCGAAATATTCAGATTTATAACAGGATACGACTTCCAATCGTAAGGCATATCGTATATTTTGAGGCATTTAAATAACTCTTTATTGCCTTTGAAAATATTTTTCAGAATAGAGACCGAAAGCGATTTACCAAACCTACGTGGACGCGAAAGAAAGAAAATACCTTTATTTACAGT
This sequence comes from Porphyromonas cangingivalis, assembly GCA_945902955.1. Taxonomy (GTDB): domain Bacteria; phylum Bacteroidota; class Bacteroidia; order Bacteroidales; family Paludibacteraceae; genus Paludibacter. The sequence goes on along the minus strand of CAMDNO010000005.1, from coordinate 62,475 downwards.
AATAATTTTGTAAAAGAAATCCGTTTTATCGACATACAAATCACCACCGGTGATTACATCCTCGAAAGTATAGTTGCTTGTTGTAATTGATTTGCGCATAATAATGCCATTGTTAGTAAGTTGTCTGAAATACAATTACAAAGATAGTTTATAGTTCAGTAACAACCAAATAGGACAAAAAAGTAAGAATGCCCGAAAACTTTTCATTTTCAGACATTCTTTCGTAGACTTAAAAAAAAACAAGTTCCTTTTCTATTCTTTCAAAAGTCTCTCAACCTCTTTCCAATTTACCACATTCCAAAAAGCGGCAGTGTAAGCGGCACGCTTCGATTGGTATTTGAGATAATAAGCATGTTCCCAAACATCGAGCGCCAAAACAGGTTTGCCTTTAGCTTCGATTACATCCATCAAACTATTGTCCTGGTTGGCAGTTGTTTGGATTGTAAGTTTACCATCAGCAGTTTTGAGCAACCATACCCAACCCGAACCAAAACGGCTAAGCGAAGCAGCTTCAAATTTAGTTTTAAAAGCGGCTACGGAACCAAAATTTTCTGTTAATGCTTTTTCAACTGCTTCCGATATAGGTGCTGAACCTGCTGGTGCTAAAAGTTTCCAGAAAAGCGAGTGATTGTAATGTCCGCCACCGTTGTTACGAACAGCAGTTTTAATATCTTCGGGCAAAGATTTAATGTTTGCCATCAATTCAAAAATATCCTTTTTCTGTAATTCAGGATAATTTGTCAACGCTTTGTTTAAATTATTGACATAAGCTGCATGATGGTTATTCAAGTGAATATACATCGTAGTACTATCAATATGAGGCTCTAATGCACTGTATTTGTATGGCAAAGTTGGCAAAGTAAATTGTGCAGAAACCGATAGCATCGAAAAAAGCCCAAGGGCAATAGCGAAAAATTGTTTTTTCATTTTGGTTGTTTAATTAATTTGTAAATTTTTTATTTAGCTAATTTTATTTTTGATATAATTACTTATTTGTTTTGTTTAAACAAAGAACATGATAAAAAGTTTGTGAAGTAACATTTATCAAGTAAGCTGCTCGTAAAATCATCTTTTTTTAACAAAGCATTTGTACTTTTTGAATAAAAACTGCGTTAATAAACACATTACTCAGCTTTTGAAATTTGACGTTTGAGCAGTAATAAAAATTTGAGTATATTTGCAAGTTAAAAAAAAGTTCATCTAATAATTGGTTAATTGGTTCATCTGTTTAATGGTTCATCTGTTTATTGGATTATAAGGAATAAAAACACATATAGACAAATCAACTATTCTTTAGCCTACTAATCAACAAATTAACCAATCAACAAATTAACTAATTAACTAATTCACTAATCACTAAGAATGTACGATTATATAAAAGGAGAAATAGCCGAACTCAATCCGGCTTTTGTAGTTATCGATGCGGGTGGTGTGGGGTATTGTATTAACATTACCTTACCAACTTACACCACCTTAAACAGCGAAAAATCAGCACGTTTGTTTATTTTCGAAGCTATACGCGAAGATGCACATATATTGTATGGCTTTATGAATCAAGCTGAGCGTCAGTTATTTCTGCTGCTCATTTCGGTGTCGGGCATTGGTGCAAATACGGCGCGAATGATTATGTCGTCCTATTCCACACAGGAAATTCAGGACATGATAGCTACAGGAAATGTAACTGCACTGAATGGAATTAAAGGTATAGGCATAAAAACGGCACAACGTATTATTGTCGATTTAAAAGATAAAATACTCAAAGTGGCAGGTGCAAATAGTAGTGGACAATTTACCTTATCGGCCAATAATGCGGTAAAAGAAGAAGCAGTTTCGGCCTTGGTAATGCTTGGTTTTGCTGCCAACACATCGCAAAAAGCAGTAGACCAAATACTGAAAACCGAACCAACCTTACGCGTAGAGCAATTAATAAAAATGGCTCTTAAAATGATGTAATTGTCAAAATTATTTCCCAGATATTTTTTTGAAAAGATTATTCCGGAACATACCAATTTGTAAATGAGAAAATATTTTTATATCCTGATTTTAACCCTGTTAGTAGTTGGTTCAGCTTATGCGCTCATAAGTATGGAGGCTACAGTTTTTACAAACTCGCTTTTACCCGAAGATGAAACAGTAGCAGTCGATACAGCCAAAAAAGTTTTTCCGGTAAAAAAATACAAACAAAATTCTATCGACGACTTGAATGCTGTTTATCCTTTGGACAGCAAAACCCCTTCGAATATTAAAACCGAAATTGAGTTCGACGACCGCTCTGGAAACTATATTTTCCGCACTAAAGCAGGCGATATGGAAATTGCTACGCCCTACACCATGTCGGGCGAAGAATACCGAAGTTATTCCTACCAAAAAGAATTGCAAAGTTATTGGAAAGAAAAAAACACGCGCGGCGAAGTAAACAATGAGGATAAGTTTTCGGTATCGGATATGAAATTTAATATCGGACCTGCCGATAAGGTTTTTGGACCCGGTGGCGTACAAGTAAAAACACAAGGCTCGGCTGAACTAATTTTTGGAGTAAAACACAATCGCGTTGAAAATCCGGCACTTACCGAAGAAATGCGAAGCGTGCTCACACCTAATTTCGACATGAAAATTCAGATGAATATTCAAGGTTCGGTGGGCGACAAGGTGAATTTTGGTATGAACTACAACACCGAATCGAGTTTCGATTTCGACCAGAAAATGGTAAAATTAGCCTACAAAGGAAAAGAAGATGATATTATTAAAAACATACAGGCCGGTAATGTGAGTATGCCATTAAGCAGCTCGCTCATAAGTGGAAGTACAGCACTTTTTGGGATAAAAACCGACCTGCAATTTGGCAAACTAAGCGTTTCGGCCATAGCCACGCAACAACAATCGGAATCTAAAACAGTAAGTTCAAAAGGCGGCGTTCAGAAAACAGAATTCGAAGTGAAAGTAGACGAATACGACGAAAACCGCCATTTTTTCCTCAGTCATTTTTTCAGAGATAACTACGAAAATGCCATGAGCAATTTGCCGTATGTATCATCGGGTGTAACTATAAACCGTGTGGAAGTGTGGATTACCAACAAACGAGCCAACTACGAGCAAGCACGTAATATATTGGCATTTATGGACTTAGGCGAAACCACCAAAATTGACAATACCCACTGGATAGCTGGCACAGGAACTAATCCGCAAAACAACGCCAACAACCTCTATGAAGATGTTAAAAATCTGCCTGATGTACGTGATGTACAACAAGCAAATGCCATTCTGACAAGCAATCTCGGGCAGTTTGGAGTGATTGGTGGTGAAGACTTTGAAAAAATTGAAAGTGCCCGCAAACTCGAACCTACCGAATACAATATTAATAATACGCTTGGAATTATTTCGTTAAAATCACAATTGAACCCCGACGATGTGCTCGGTGTGGCTTTCGAATATACCTATCGTGGTAGTGTGTATCAGGTGGGCGAATTTTCGACCGATGCAGTTACAGCGCCAAATGCCTTAATTGTGAAATTATTGAAAAGCACCGCGCAATTGCCTCAACGAAACTTATGGCACTTGATGATGAAAAACGTGTATTCGCTTGGAGCAATGCAAGTTGAAAAAGAAAATTTCACCTTGAATATTGTTTACCGAAACGATTCGGTAGGAACTGATATGCAATACATTACCGAAGGTGACATAAAAAATAAATTATTATTGCGGGTAATGAATCTCGACCGCTTGGATGTAAAAAACAATGTGGGTTCGGATGGTAAATTCGACTTCGTGGAAGGATTAACAGCCTTCTCCTCTTCGGGAAGAATATTTTTCCCTGTGCTGGAGCCTTTTGGTTCGCATTTGAAGAAAATGATTGGCGACCCTGTCATTGCACAAAAATATGTTTATCAGGAATTATACGATTCGACTCTTGTTATAGCACAGGAATTGAGCGAGTTAAATAAATTCCGCATTGTGGGCGAATACAAATCGGCTGGTGGTTCGGAAATTCGCTTGAATGCAATGAATGTGCCGCGTGGTTCGGTTACGGTAACTGCCGGTGGTGCAACTTTGGTTGAAAATGTGGATTATACCGTAGATTATACAATGGGAACAGTAACTATTCTGAACCAATCTATTATTGAATCGGGAACTAATATTGATGTGAAGCTCGAAAACCAATCGACCTTTAACATGCAGCGCAAATCACTATTGGGCACGCATTTAGAATATCAGTTTAACAAAGATTTCAGCCTTGGAGGTACTATTATGCACCTTTCGGAACAGCCGCTTACGCAAAAAGTAAACACGGGCAGTGAGCCCATTTCGAATACAATTTGGGGAATGAATACCGCTTGGCGTGCCGAATCGCAATGGCTAACAAATATGTTAGACAAACTGCCCTTTGTTAACGCAACCAAGCCTTCGACAATAGCGTTGAATGCTGAATTTGCACAACTCATTCCGGGGCACTCGAATGTGGTAGGTTCGCAAGGGCAAGCTTATATCGACGATTTTGAATCCACCAAAACCTCCATCGACATTCATTATCCGGCCAATTGGTATTTGTCTTCCACGCCGCAACTTTTCCCCGAAGCCGCATCTGCTACTGTTGATTATGGAAAAAACCGTGCGTTAATGGCTTGGTATTATGTAGACCAAAATTTGAACTCGAAAAACCCGACACGTACCACTCCGCAACATTTGCGCAACAATGCTGAATCGCAATCGAATCACTACACCCGCGATGTGCAGGTAAAAGAAGTTTTCCCGAACAAAGACGTCATCATCACCGACCGTAATTTACTGACAGTTATGAATTTATCATACTATCCTACGGAACGTGGACCATACAATTTGGATACCGAAAACATTGATAGCGATGGTAATTTAACAAATGCCAAAGATCGTTGGGGTGGAATAATGCGCAAATTAGACGCTACCGATTTCGAAACTTCGAATGTGGAATACATAGAATTTTGGATGATGGATCCGTTTATTTACGACAAAACAGAACCCAAAGCGGGTGGACTTTTGTATTTCAACTTGGGCGATGTGAGCGAAGATGTGTTGAAAGATGGTAAAAAAGGGTTCGAACACGGCTTGCCTATCGACGGCGATTTGACCAAAGTGGAAACAACAATTTGGGGACGCGTGCCTAAAACACAATCTACCGTAACCGCATTCGACAATACACCGGGAGCACGCATTAAGCAAGACGTGGGTATGGATGGATTGCCAAACGACGACGAATTTATTTACCCGACTTACCGTGATTACGTAAACGGGCTGAAAGCAAAATTAAGTGCTGAAGCCTTGCAACGCCTTACCGACGATGTATTTTCGCCACTGAATGACCCTGCGGGCGACAACTATCGTTTTTACAAAAGTACTGATTACGACACCGAAGAGGCAAGTATTTTGAAACGTTACAAACGTTTTAATGGTACCGAAGGTAACTCGCCCGATGCTACCGACTCGCAAGAAACATACACAACTACCGCTACCACCACACCAAACGTGGAAGATGTGAATGGCGACAATACGCTGAATGAATACGAAAAGTATTTCCAATACCGAGTGGCTATAAAGCGTGATTCGATGCAAATTGGACGAAATTTTATTACCGATAAATATACTTCGGTAGTTAATTTAGAAAACGGAACTTCGGAAGAAGTGAGTTGGTATCAATTTAAAATTCCAATTCGCGATGGAGAAAAAGTAGGAAATATCCGTAATTTCAAGTCCATAAGGTTTATACGTATGTTTATGACAGGTTTCGAAAAAGAAACGCATCTACGCTTTGCAACGCTGGAATTGGTGCGTGGCGAATGGCGCAAATACAACAAAGAGCTTAACTTACCGGGCAAATTACCTACTACAAACGGCGCTTTGGATGTGCAAGCAGTTAATATTGAAGAAAATTCGGACAAAAAACCCGTAAACTATGTTTTACCTCCGGGCGTAACACGTGTGATTGATCCCGGTCAAGCGCAAATTGCCAAACTCAACGAACAAGCTATGGTGCTTAAAGTTTTAAATCTGGCAGCTAACGATGCACGCGGTGTTTACAAAAAAACCATGTACGATATGCGTCAATATAAACGTTTGCAATTATACGTTCATGCCGAAAAATTTGAAGACGACATCACAAACCTAAGCGATTACGACCTGAGTTGCTATATTCGGTTGGGATCGGATATGACGAACAACTACTACGAATACGAAATTCCGTTGAAGTTGACTGATGCAGGTATTTATTCCAACGAATCGGAAACCGACCGTGCAATAGTGTGGCCGCAGGAAAACATGTTTGATTTTTCGTTTGATGTACTTACAAATGCAAAATTGGAGCGTAACAAATCCAAACAAAATGGCTCCTATATTTCCGATTATGTTCCGTTCTACGACAAAGGAAAAAATAAAATCCGCGTGGTGGGTAATCCGTCCATTTCGGAAGTGGAGAATATAATGATTGGTATCCGAAACAACTCTACCAAGGGCGAAATAAAAACCGGTGAAGTGTGGGTAAACGAAATGCGTTTGTCCGAATTCGACGAATCGGGTGGCTGGGCTGCTATGGGTAATTTGGCTGTTGGTTTATCCGATTTGGGTAGCATTAACGTTTCCGGACGCACCGAAACATCGGGCTTTGGAAGCATCGAAAGTAATGTTTTAGATCGCCGACAAGAAGATTTGTACCAATTAAACTTTTCGACAAATTTAGATTTAGGACGTTTTATGCCCGAAAAAGCAAAAATACAGTTGCCGGCTTATTTCTCGTATACCAACGAAACGCTTACACCGAAATACAATCCATTAGATCAGGATGTTGTATTGGCTGATGCTTTAGACAATTTGCGCAACAAAGCACAACGCGATACATTAATTATGATGTCGCAAACTGTAAATCAATCGAAAAGTTTTAATATTGCGGCAGCAAAAATAAATTTAAAAAGCAAAACACCGCAGTTTTACGACCCTGCCAACTTGTCGTTTAACTACGCGTACACCGAAACCAATCAAAATAGCGCCGAGGTGGAACGCAATTTAGTGAAACAAGAACGCGGTGGGTTAAACTATAATTTCTCGTTTAACCCCGAACCCGTTGAACCATTTAAAAAGATAAAAGCACTAAGCAAACCAGCATTCAAGTTGATTTCTGACTTCAATTTCAACTATTTACCTTCGTCTATTAGTTACACAAACGATATGAATCGTCAGTTTTCACAAGTTAAATTGCGCGATCTCACTGGCTTATCGGCTGTTAGCAATTTCGATTTGAACTTTAGTAAAGACTTTATGTGGAATCGAAATTTTTCGATCAACTACGACATGACTAAGGCTTTGCGGTTCAGCTTACAAACCGCCACCAATGCCAATATCGACGAAGGTTATTTTACTCCCGAAATTGGAAAAGAGTATTACGAACAATGGCGCGATACGGTTTGGCAAAGCATCAAAAAATTAGGTAATCCATACTCTTACCAACAGGTATTTACGGCTTCGTGGAATGTGCCTATTAACAAAATTCCTTTATTGGATTGGATAAATGCAAATGCAACTTATAATTCCACTTACAGTTGGAATCGCTCCGCTCCTATTATGAGCGGCACTACAAAAACCGAAATTGGAAACATTGCTACCAGCATGGGCGCATGGTCGGCCGATGGGCAATTTAATTTTGAAACGCTTTACAATAAATCGAAATACCTGAAAGAGGTAAATCGTAAGTTTAGTATGCAGCAAAATAACCAACAAAAATTCCAACCGAAAACCTACAACGAAATTTTAACAATCGAAAAAGATAAAAAAGACACTATTAATCATCGCCTGAACAGCGAAAAAGTGGAATATATGTTCGTTGGTAAAAATGGAAAACCGGTACAAGTGGCTGTAAAACAAATCAATGCCAGTTCGGTAGAAGTGAGTTCGAAAATAGACTTGGACAGTGTGAAAATTTCGGCAACGACGCTCGACCCCAACGATTTACCTTTGGCTCGAAAAGTAGTTGATGCCGGTGTACGTTTGATCATGTCGGCACGCAGAGCTTCTATTACTTATCGTCAATCCTCGAATATGACTCTGCCCGGATTCCTACCAAAACCTGGATTTTTGGGTCAGGATAAAAGTATTGATGGTGTGTATGCACCGGGGTATGCGTTTACGTTCGGACTTTTCGACAATTCGACCATCGACAATGCAATCGACAATAAATGGCTGTATAAAAGCGACTCTATTGTAAATCCGGCAATAATTGCCAACACTTCCGATTTGGATTTGAAAGCAACTTTGGAGCCCATTCCGGGATTAAAAATTGACTTAAATGCTAAACGCTACACTGCCGACAATACCACCATTCAGTATATGTTCGATGGTATGCCCAGCACATTCAGCGGCAGCTACAACATTACACAAGTGGCTATTGCAACGGCATTTAAGCCTATTGGTGGAGCCAACGAAAACTACGATTCCGAAGTATTCCGCACATTCTTGGCCAACCGACAAGTAATTGCCGACCGTTTGCGTGCCAAATATAATGGTCGAAAATATCCAACAACAGGATTTTTACAAAACATTGGAGATAAAACCTTCGACCCGAGTTTAGGCGACTTTAATGAAAACTCGTCGGATGTATTAATTCCAGCTTTTTTGGCAGCCTATACCGGTCGCGACATTTCGAAAGCAAGTACAAGTCTATTTCCAAACATTGCTGCCATTTTACCAAACTGGCGGATGAGCTACGATGGCCTGTCGCGCATTAAATGGGTGAAAGATAATTTTAAAAGTATCAGTCTGACACATGCTTACACCTGTCGATACAGTGTGGGTAACTACACTTCGTATTCAACCTGGGTGGCTTTGGATGGCGAAGATAATGCTTTGGGATATGTGCGCGATGTGCAATCGAATAACCCGATACCTTCATCGCCTTATGATATTTCGTCGGTTTCGCTTACCGAACAATTCAGCCCGCTTATTGGTATAAATGCTGCACTAAAAAACAGCATGACTACCAAATTTGAATATCGAAAACAACGTAATTTGGCGCTTAATCTATCGAGCACACAAATGGTGGAAGCTAATTCGGATGAGTTTGTGATTGGTTTTGGCTATCTGCTTAAAGATTTTGATGTGATACTAAAAATGAAAAATAACGAACAGTCGAAAATTAAAAACGATTTGAAGTTTAGCGCCGACATATCGTACAAAGATATTAAAACCTTACTGCGCAAAATCGACGAAAACCTGACGCAAGCATCAAACGGGAATAAACTATTCTCTCTCAAAATACTTGCCGATTATGTGTTTAGTTCCAAAGTAAATATTCAGCTTTTCTACGACCGACAAATGACAACACCGCTCATTTCCACGGCTTTCCCCGTATCGTCGACCAACTTTGGAGTAAGCTTTAAATTTATGCTGACAAGGTAGAAAAATACGTCCACTATCATTTTGAATTATTTTTTTACGAAATCGTTATTTTTTCTTTTCCTTTTGATTATTTTTCAGTACTTTTGCTGCCTAAATGATAAGACTTTCTGACCAATAAGGTCGAATATGGGAAGTTTTTTATTGAAAGTCCAATGTCGAAAGTCGAAAGTTGAATGACTTTTGTCAAAAACTAATTGTCATTAATTGTTGTCTTTTGACTTTTGTCCTTTGTTTTCATCTTGTAAAAAAAAATAATCAAAATATGGAAAAAATTGATCAACTCGACCGTAAAATTTTACGGATAATCTCTCAAAATGCCCGAATGCCTTTTAAGGATGTGGCCGAAGAGTGTGGCGTATCGCGTGCGGCAATTCATCAACGCGTGCAACGATTAATCGACTTAGATGTGATAACCGGATCGGGATATACCGTAAATCCAAAAATGTTAGGCTTCCAAATGTGTGTATATGTGGGCATTACGCTCGAGCGTGGTTCTATGTACAAAGAAGTAGTAAATCAACTGGAGCAAATACCCGAAATTGTGGAATCGCAATATACCTTGGGGCACTATACCATATTAGTAAAATTATATGCCAAAAACGATGAACATTTAATGGAGCTTCTCAACGGTCGCATTCAGGAAATTCCAGGAGTTGCGTCCACCGAAACGCTCACTTCACTCGATCAGCGCATTAAACGAACTGTACCAATTGAGTAACCCCCAGCCCCTGAAGGGGTGTTATAGATTTCCTTCGAATTAGTTAAGGATTTCAAAATAAATAATGTTGTAATATAAATTATTGATAAGAAAGTAACTTAATCCCGCTTTAGGCTTCGGCGTGAGCTCAGTCGAACGGGGTTATGGGTTTTGTAGTATGGAAACAGTAGTCAGTGGCATTCGCCCAACAGGGAATTTACATCTCGGCAATTATTTTGGCGCATTACGCAATTTTTTACAAATGCAAAACGAGCATAATTGCTATTTCTTTATAGCCGATTATCACTCGCTTACAACGCATCCTACACCGCAGGATTTGCACGGAAACGTACGTCAAATACTTGTTGAGTACCTTGCTGCTGGCCTTGACCCCGAAAAAGCAACCTTATATATTCAAAGCGATGTACCCGAAACAGCTGAATTGTACCTGTTTCTGAATATGAACGCTTATATAGGCGAGCTCGAACGATGCACATCGTTTAAAGATAAAATTCGCCAGCAACCACAAAATGTAAACTCGGGGCTCCTCACCTACCCCACACTTATGGCGGCTGACATATTAATTCATCGCGCCACAAAAGTACCCGTAGGGAAAGACCAAGAACAACATTTGGAAATGACGCGTACCTTTGGTAATCGCTTTAATCGCATGTACAATGTCGATTATTTCCCCGAACCGCAAGCTTTTAATTTTGGAAACGAATTAGTGAAAATTCCGGGATTGAACGGTAGTGGGAAAATGGGAAAATCGGAAGGCGAAGGCAATGCCATTTATTTTGCTGACGAGCCCGAGGCCATTCGCAAAAAAGTAATGAAAGCAGTTACTGATAGTGGCCCTACTGAACCCAATCAGGCTAAGCCCGAAGCAATTCAGAACATTTTTCAGTTAATGAAAGTTGTATCGGCTCCCGAAACTTTGTCTTTTTTCGAAGAACAATACAATATATGCCAAATTCGCTATGGCGACATGAAAAAGCAATTGGCAGTAGATATGATAGCCTTTACAGAACCTATGCGTGAACGTATCAAAGCCATTTCTGCCGACGAAGCCTATGTTTCGAAAGTGGCACGCCTAGGCAAAGAAAAAGCCCACGAAAGTGCTGCCAAAACCGTGCGCGAAGTGCGCGAAATAATTGGATTCAAGCGGTTTTAATAAAATTGTATCGTTTTTATCAAGGCGCTAAACGTTCTATTTTCCAGGTTCCATTTTCCATTTTTTGGTAAAAAAGGCGATCATGTAGTCTGTTTGGTCTGCCTTGCCAAAACTCAAATGTTTGTGGTATAATTCGGTAACCACCCCAATGCGATGGTTTGGGTATGTTTTCACCAAATTGCTGTTTTATTTCATTAAAACGATTTTCCAAAAACTCTTTACTTTCAATTACTTGACTTTGGGGTGAAGCGTAAGCACCAACGCGACTGTCAAGAGGTCGGGAGTTAAAATAATCGACCGAAACAGCTTCTGAAACTTTTTCGACTTTACCCGTAATTCGAACTTGCCTCTCTAACGATTCCCACAAAAAAAGTACTGCAACTCGGTTGTTTGCAGCTATTTGTTGGGCTTTATTACTAAGATAATTACTAAAAAACACCAGCCCGTTTTCGTCGAAGCCTTTGAGTAAAACTACTCGTGAATGTGGCTGCAGTTGTTCGTCGACAGTTGAAACTATCATAGCTGTTGGTTCTGACTCCGAACTTTTAAGTGCTTCGTTCAACCATTTTTCGAATTGAAGGATAGCCGACGACTCTGCTTGGCTTTCGGTTAACGAAGCTATTTCGTATTGTTTTCGTATATCACGTAACATAGAGTGTATTGTTTAAATGAAAATCAAACAATTTCAAGTTCATTTAGTTTAAAAATGTGAGTTTATAATCGGTTTTATTGTACAAAAACGAACTATTTTTCGATAAAAATTACAAGTTGAAAGCACTCGCTCTGAACGGTATTTTGTTGAAACATTTTTACCAAATTTAACCCCATTTCTCCAACATTTAGAGTACCTTTGCTACCCTTAAATATCAAATAATTTCCCCACTAAAATGAAAGAAATGCTGCAAAACCGACACATAGGTGTTTCGGTAGATGATCAAGCAAGTATGCTCCAAAAAATTGGTGTTTCGTCGCTCGATGAATTGATAAATCAAACCTTACCCGCAAATATACGATTAAGTGCTCCTCTGGAACTTCCGGACGCTTTAACCGAACGCCAATACGCCAAACACATTACCGAGTTGGGTGCAAAAAACAAAGTGTTCACTTCGTATATTGGCCAAGGATGGTACAATACCATGCTGCCCGCCGTTATTCAACGCAATATTTTCGAAAACCCATCGTGGTATACTTCCTACACGCCCTATCAAGCCGAAATTTCGCAAGGACGACTCGAAGCTTTGTTAAATTTCCAGACTGCTGTTTGTGATTTTACAGGTATGACATTGGCTAACGCATCATTGTTGGACGAAGCCACAGCAGCTGCCGAGGCCATGACCATGATGTTTAATCTTCGAAGTCGCGACCAGATAAAAGCTAATGTAGTGAAGCTTTTTGTTGATAAAAATATATTTCCACAAATATTAGCTGTGCTCAACACACGCTCCATTGGTCAGGGCATTTCGTTGGAAATAGGAAATTGGGATTCTATAAAATTAGACAATAGCTTTTTTGGCGCCCTACTACAATACCCAAATGGAAATGGAAATGTAGAGGATTACAGCGAATTTACCGCTTTGGCTCATTCAAAAAATTGCAAAGTGGCTGTGGCTACTGATATTTTAAGCTTAGCCATGCTCACACCGCCTGGCGAATGGGGCGCCGATATTGTGTTTGGTTCTACGCAGCGTTGGGGTATTCCGATGAACTTCGGTGGACCTGCTGCGGCTTTTTTTGCTGCCCGCGACGAATTTAAACGCGACATGCCCGGAAGAATTATTGGCATAAGCAAAGATATTAATGGGAAAATGGCCTATCGCATGGCACTACAAACACGCGAGCAACATATCAAACGCGAAAAAGCAACTTCTAATATTTGTACCGCACAAGCGCTTTTGGCAACTATGGCTGGCATGTATACCATTTATCATGGCGCATACGGAATAAAAACCATTGCCGAACGAATTCATGCTTGTGCAACTTATATAAACGAAATTTTGCCCGTTTATGGTTATTCGCAAGAAAACGAGAACTTCTTCGACACGCTTAAAGTTTCCCTACCCGAAGAAGTAACAATAAAGCAGTTAAGAGCTGTGGCTGAACAGTTTAAAGTAAATTTCCGTTATTTCGAAACAGGTGAATTTGGTATCAGTTTCGACGAAACAACAGATGTAGACGATTTGAATAAACTAATCGAAATACTTGCAACTGCTGCAAATAATTCTCCTGTTTATGTGGAGGATGAAGAGTTAGATGGCTTAAAATCGATTGATGAATCGTTTGAACGAAGCTCTGATTATTTGACAAATTCGGTTTTCAATTCGTATCGCAGCGAAACGGAAATGATGCGTTACATTAAAAAATTAGAACGTCGCGACATTTCATTAACGCATTCTATGATTTCGTTGGGTTCGTGCACCATGAAGTTGAACGCTGCTTCGGAAATGTTGCCACTCAGCAGACCCGAATGGAATAGCATCCATCCTTTTGCACCAAAAAATCAAACAGCGGGCTACAATCAATTGATAGCCGAATTGGAAGACTATCTATCTATCATCACAGGTTTCGATGGTTGTAGTTTACAACCAAATTCGGGTGCTGCTGGCGAATATGCAGGGTTATTGGCGATTAAATCGTACCAAGAATCGATTGGGCAAACGAACCGAAAAGTTGTATTAATTCCGTCATCGGCACATGGCACAAATCCGGCTTCGGCGGCACAAGCGGGGTTGAGTATAGTTGTTATTAAATGCGACGAAAATGGAAATACCGACCTTGCCGATTGGAAAGAAAAAGCAGAAGCTCACAAAGATGATTTGTTGGGCTGTATGATTACTTATCCTTCGACGCACGGTATTTTCGAAGCGGCAATAAAAGAAATGTGCGAAGTAATTCATACTCATGGAGGCAAAGTTTATATGGATGGAGCCAATATGAATGCTCAGGTTGGGATAACCAATCCTGGCGCTATTGGAGCCGATGTTTGTCATTTGAATTTACACAAAACATTTGCTATTCCGCATGGTGGTGGTGGCCCTGGCGTAGGTCCTATCTGCGTTAATGAAGCGTTGAAACCATTTTTGCCAAGCACCACATTTGGTAAAAACACAGTTTCCGGTGCGCCTTATGGCAGTGCTGGTGTATTGCCTATTACTTATGGTTATATCCGTATGCTGGGCGAAGAAGGACTTACTGCTTCAACAAAAAATGCGATTTTGAATGCCAACTATTTAGCCACTTTATTAAACGAATCATACGATGTGCTTTATACCGGCGAAAATGGCCGCGTGGGGCACGAATTAATTTTGGAAGCGCGCAATTTTAAAGCTACTTCGGGCGTTACCGAATCGGACATTTCGAAACGATTAATGGACTATGGATTTCATGCTCCAACGCTTTCATTTCCTGTGCATGGCACTTTAATGATTGAACCAACCGAAAGCGAATCGAAAGCAGAGTTAGACCGTTTTGCAACTGCCATGTTGCAAATTTTTGCCGAAATTAAAGAAATTGAAAATGGCGAAGCCGATAAATCCGACAATGTGTTGATGAATGCTCCTCATCCTGAATATACTATTGTAGATGATAGTTGGAATCACGCTTATTCGCGCAAAAAAGCAGCGTATCCCACCGAATGGGTGGCCGAAAATAAATTTTGGGTAAATGTTGCACGTGTCGACAATGCCTTTGGCGACCGAAACTTGGTTTGTACCTGCCGCCCTACAAGTGATTGGGAATAATCGACACCATTATTAATTTCCTCCAAAAGCTATCAAAGCAAGAAATCATGCATGTAAAATGTATTAAAATTCATTTTACATGCACAATAATTGTTTTTATGCAAATTAATATATATTTCGCCGAAGATTCGGAATATATTCCGTATATTTGCACCCCAATTTGATATTTATGCAATAATCATGTAATTTTATACATTATTGCAACAAAATATAAATTAGCCCTAAAAACAATTTATTTTACAAAATGAAAAACAAACGAAACCGATTGCAGATAATTTCGGAAATACTTCGATCGAAAGTAGTGGGTAGCCAGGAAGAGCTACTGAATCTGCTAATTGAGCGAGAATGTGATGTAACACAAGCAACTCTTTCGCGCGATTTAAAATTATTAAAAGTTGCAAAGACACCACTTTCCAACGGATTGTATAAATATGTATTACCGGTTTACAATAAACCACTTGCTATACAGCCCACCGCCAATCCTACCATATCGCACGGAGCTGTACTAAGTGTTGAATTTTCGGGACAATTGGTAGTTGTAAAAACAAAACCCGGATATGCCAGCGCCATTGCTTGGGATATAGATAACAAAGCCACTGGCGAAGTATTGGGTACCATTGCCGGCGACGACACCATATTAGTGATACCCCGCGAAGGGATTACACGTGAAGATATTTTACTGATGATGCGAAATACCTTTGCCGAGAACTAGAAATCTGAAAACCTTTAAAGGTAATATTCAAAAAAAAAGAAATTTAAGAGATGGATACAAACTATACCGTAGATAATATATCGGTACAAATTGCTGACGAAAAATATCTGGAATATGTTGAAACTATTTTGGATACCATCGCAACCGCTGCCAAAGTGCGCGGTACAGGTATTGCTCGACGCTCGCCTGAATATGTGGAGCAAAAAATGAGAGAAGGAAAAGCGATTATTGCTTTAGCTGGTGATGAATTTGCCGGATTTTGCTATATCGAAACTTGGGGAAACAAAAAGTTTGTTGCCAACTCGGGACTTATAGTTGTGGATAAATACCGTGGGCAAGGTTTAGCCAAGAAAATAAAACGTAAAGCATTTGAATTGTCGCGCCAACGCTACCCTAATGCAAAGATTTTTGGTCTTACTACCGGCTTAGCTGTTATGAAAATAAATTCAGAATTGGGTTATAAACCAGTTACATTTTCCGAACTTACCGACGATGAATCGTTTTGGAAAGGCTGCCAAAGTTGCGTGAACTACGACATTTTACAGCGCACAAGCCGCAAACACTGCCTTTGCACAGGCATGTTGTTTGATCCGGCAAAAGACGAAACAACAAAGGCCCCCTAAATCCTCCTTCAGGGGACTTAATAAAAAAGTATTTATAAAAAACAAACAATAAAGCAGTAGTAATATCTCTTAAAGTCCCCTGAAGGGGGATTTAGGGGGTTTGATTTTTGAACTATATGAAACAAAAAGTATTATTGGCATTTAGTGGAGGATTAGATACATCCTTCTGTGCTATGTATTTAGCCAAAGAAAAAGGATATGAAGTACACACCGCAGTGGCAAATACAGGTGGATTTAGCGAAGCCGAATTAAAAGTAATTGAAGATAAAGCCTATCGTTTAGGTGCAGCTTCGCACGTTACACTTGATGTAACGCAGGAGTATTACGAAAAAAGCATCAAATACATGGTGTTTGGCAATGTACTTCGCAATGGCACATACCCCATTTCTGTAAGTTCCGAACGTATTTTTCAGGCATTGGCCATTATACATTATGCCAAAGAAATTGGCGCCGATTATGTAGCGCACGGCAGCACTGGAGCCGGAAACGACCAAGTACGGTTCGACTTGACCTTTGATGTTATTGCACCCGAAATAAAAATTCTGACACCTACTCGCGACATGCTTCTTACCCGCGAATACGAAATAAACTACCTCAAAGAGCATGGTTTTGTGGCCGATTTTACCAAAATGGAATACTCTATCAACAAAGGGTTGTGGGGAACTTCGATTGGCGGAAAAGAAACGCTGAAATCAGACCAAACCCTACCCGAAGAAGCTTATCCAAGTCAGGTTGAAAAACAAGGCGAAGAAACGGTAACTATTTCGTTCGAAAAAGGTGAAATTACAGCGGTAAATGGTGTAACGAATGAAAATAAAGTATTGCTTATTAATCAGTTAGAAGACATTGCCAACAAATTTGGCATTGGTCGCGACATGCACATTGGCGATACCATTATTGGCATAAAAGGACGTGTAGGTTTCGAAGCCGCAGCTCCGCTTTTGATAATTAACGCCCATAAAATGCTCGAAAAACACACGCTCTCAAAATGGCAGCAATACTGGAAAGAGCAATTGGGTAATTGGTATGGCATGTTTTTGCACGAAGCACAATACCTTGAACCTGTAATGCGCGACATGGAACAATTTCTACAAAGTTCGCAACAAAATGTAACCGGAACAGTAATTATAAAACTTCGCCCATACAGCTATACGCTTGTAGGCGTGGATAGTACGTTCGATTTAATGAAAACTGACTTTGGCGAATATGGCGAAATAAACCGCGCTTGGAGCGCCGACGATGTAAAAGGATTTACAAAAATTTTGGGAAATCAAATGAAGATTTTTTACAACGTACAAAAGCGAAACGAAAAATAGTAAAATTTACTGACATAAAAAAAGGCAAAACCAGCAGTTTAATTTGTGGTTTTGCCTTTTCTATTTAACGCATTCTATAAAAAATATTATTTAAAAAGAACCCAACTGATATAACCCACATAACCCAAAACTAATAAAGCGCCTGCAGTACGTGTAATTTTGTGCGATTTATTTGTATAAACCACTATCAAAAGAAACAAACTTCCCAAAGCAGTAAATGCAAGATCGTAATAAATGTTGGTGTATGCTGGCAATGGTCGAATAATAGCACTTGTTGATAAAATAAAAAATACATTGAAGATATTAGAACCCAACACATTACCCAATGCAATATCAGAATTTTTCTTGAAAGCCGCTACGGCAGATGTAGCAAGTTCGGGCAACGAAGTTCCAATAGCCACAATAGTTAGTCCGATAATTGCTTGGCTTATACCCATAGCTTCGGCAATTCGTGTTGCTGATGGTACAATAAGTTGAGCACCACCAATTAATGCTCCCAATCCACCAACAATCATTATTAGTGCGAGCCAGATTTTTACCGGTTTAAAACCCTCTTCTACAACTTCTTCCGGATGTTTAATGGCTTTACGAACTACCACAGTCATAAACCAAACAAAAAACAGCAACAAAATAAATCCTCCAGCCATGTTTATTTCGCCGCTCATACCCCAAAGAAGCAACATGACCGCCACAGGCGCCATTAAATTTAGCGGCATGTCGAATCGTCGAGAACTTTTTTGCGATCGAATAGGAAAAACAACAGCTGCAAATCCTAAAATAATAAAGGTATTTACCATATTGCTACCAATTATATTGGTTAAAGCAATGTCGGTAGTATCTGGGCTCAATGTAGCAATAATATTTACCACTAATTCGGGAGCCGAAGTTCCAAAAGCTACTATTGTAAGCCCAATAACCAAGTCGGGGACATTAAAACGTTTTGCTAGGCCAGAAGCACCATCAACCAAATAATGTGCGCCTGCAATAAGCACTGCAAAACCAGCAAGAATAAGAAGATAATCCATTGTTTTTGTAAATTTAGTTTGTATATTTAACAAATTAACAAATCAACAACGAATTTGTTCCCAAAGTCACAAAACCACAACCCATCAAATCTGCGAAAGCTATAAACCATAAACTAAAAAGAAGTCAAAACTTGTTCCTAAAGTCGCATAGCGACGACCGATTTATCAGCGTGGGGTTTCAACCCCACGCTAAATATGCGATTTGCAGAATGTTGGGTATCAACCCCACGCTAAATATGCGATTTTAAAAGCATGAAATTTCTACCCCACGCTAAATTTTCAGGCAATATTCCCTCTTACCTTCTTCAAAAACCCTTGCATTGCTTCGGTGTCTTTTTGGTCAATAATTTCGAGTAGTGTTTTTAATTCAGCCCTGATTTTTTCGACTTGATTGTGCGTGTAAGGGTTGAATAAAATTTCGGAGAGCAAGTAATCCTCTTCACCAAGCAAACCTTTAGCAATATCCATGTGGCGTTTGAAAGTAGTCCCTGGAGCCTCCTGAGGAACCATCACCGAGGCAAAAACCAAAGTAGAAGCAAAAGGTATAGACAACGAATAAGCAATAGTTTGATCGTGTTCGTCAAAACTATATTCAAAAATTTTCAACCGAAGCGAACCATATAAATCTTTAAAAAACGCTTTACCCAAATGATCCGATTCCGAAATAATAATTGCACTCTGCGTACTTAAATTATCGAGCGTTGCAAATGTAGGTCCAAACATGGGATGCGTAGAAACATAACGCATACCTGTACTTTCGTAGTATGCTTGCAATCCGGTTTTCACAGAGGCAATATCAGAAATAATACAGTTTTTGGGTAAATAGGGCACTATTTTTTCGAACGCCGAAATAGTGTATTTCAATGTTACACAATTAATTACCAGCTCTGGCTCAAATGCCGCAATTTCGTCGTATTCGGTCATACGCAAAGTATTAAAAACAAAACGCAACCTTCGAGGATCGGTATCAAAAAGCGCTACTTCGTGCTGAATGCACAAAACATCGGTAAGAAACGTGCCCATTTTTCCGGCACCAAGAACAAGTATTTTCATCTTTTTTTTATATTTCGGTTTGCAAAGGTAAAAATTTTTTATGTTTAATTTAGCAAAATATTTTTTTACCTCATCTACGCTACTCTTTGGCTATTTTGCAAATTATATTTTGTACTAAATATTGCAAATAAAAAACTATATTGACAGTATAATTTGTAAATTTGCAACAATTCAATAGCAAATACACTTACATTTAACTCAACATAGTATTAATCATTTATTTACGCAAAAAATGGCAAAAACAACTCGAGAAGATGCGCTTCTTTATCACTCACAGGGAAAGCCGGGCAAGATTGAAGTTATCCCAACAAAACCATACAGTTCGCAACGCGATTTATCATTGGCTTATTCACCGGGAGTGGCTGAGCCTTGTTTGGAAATAGAAAAAGACCCCAACGCCGCCTACGAATACACCTCTAAAGGCAACCTTGTAGCTGTTATTTCGAACGGAACTGCTGTGCTTGGTTTAGGCAATATTGGTGCAATTGCAGGGAAACCGGTTATGGAAGGTAAAGGACTGTTATTCAAGATATTTGCCGGAATAGATGTATTTGATATTGAAGTAAACGAAACCGATCCCGAAAAGTTTATTCAGGTAGTAAAAGCCATTGCACCTACTTTTGGTGGCATAAATCTCGAAGATATTAAAGCGCCGGAATGTTTCGAAATTGAAGAACGTCTTAAAGCCGAACTCGACATTCCACTTATGCACGACGATCAGCATGGCACAGCTATTATTTCGTCGGCAGGGCTTATAAATGCACTCGAGTTAGTTGGAAAAAAAATTGAGGACGTAAAAATTGTTGTCAATGGTGCAGGCGCTGCTGCGAACTCCTGTACACAATTATATATGATGCTTGGTGCAAAGCTCGAAAACATTGTAATGGTCGACTCCAAAGGTGTTATTAATATGGAACGCACCGATTTGAATTCACGCAAAAAACCCTTTGCTACCACGCGCAAAATTACTACATTGGCTCAAGCAGTAGAAGGTTCGGATGTATTTCTGGGACTATCAATTGCTGGTGTGCTCACCATCGAAATGGTACAATCGATGAATGTAAATCCTATTGTGTTTGCATTGGCTAATCCTAATCCTGAAATTTCGTACGATGATGCTATGGCTGCCCGCAAGGATATTATTTTTGCCACAGGTCGCTCCGACCATCCCAACCAGATTAACAATGTAATTGGATTTCCTTACATTTTTAGAGGTGCATTGGACGTTCGCGCCAAATGTATTAATGAAGAAATGAAAATTGCGGCTGTAAGTGCCATTGCCGAGCTCACCAAAAAGCCAGTTCCCGATGTAGTAAACGCTGCTTATAATCTCAAAAGATTAAGTTTTGGTACCGATTATATCATTCCAAAACCTTTAGATCCCCGCTTGCTTACCATTGTAGCTCCAGCAGTTGCCAAAGCAGCTATCCAATCGGGTGTTGCCCGCAAAGTAATTACCAACTGGGACGAATACAATGTTAAATTGAACGAAATAATGGGTAGTGATAATAAAATGCTACGCCATTTTTACGACATGGCGCGTCAGAATCCAAAACGTGTTGTTTTCTCCGAATCGAACCATATAAATATGCTAAAAGCGGCTGAATTAGCACTTCAAGAAGGAATTTGTTTTCCGGTGTTATTAGGTAACGAAGAAAAAATTGCCAATATAGCCGCAGAAAATGACATTGATCTTACAGGAATTGAAATTGTAAACCTTCGTCACGATCGCGAAGAAAATCGAAGAGCTAAATTTGCACAAATATTAGCCGAAAAACGCAGTCGCGAAGGAATGACCTTCGACGAAGCGTTCGAAAAAATGTATGAGCGCAATTATTTTGGTATGATGATGGTTGAAACCGGACAAGCAGATGCACTTATTACAGGCGTTTATACAAAATATGCCGATACGGTACAGGCTGCCAAAGACGTTATTGGAATTCGCGAAGGCACTAAACACATTGGCGCCATGCACATTATGATTACCAAAAAAGGTACATTTTTCCTCGCTGATACCCTCTTCAACAGACACCCAACAACAGAAGCTTTAATTGACATTGCCAAATTAACACACGACACCGTGAAGTTTTTTGCACACGACCCGGTGATGGCTATGCTTTCGTATTCCAACTTTGGATCGGACAAAACTGGTAGTCCGGCAAGCGTACATCAGGTTGTGAATACTTTACACACTACCTATCCTGATATGCTTGTTGATGGCGAAATGCAGGTTACTTTTGCATTTAACAAAGAACTCCGCGACCGTAAATATCCGTTTTCGAAAATTGTAGGAAAAAATGTCAATACGCTTATCTTCCCAAATCTCAGCTCGGCTAATACAGCTTATAAAATGCTGATTGAAATGGGATTAGCTCAATCTATAGGACCAATCCAAATGGGATTGAATAAGCCCGTACATATTCTCGACGTAGAAAGTTCGGTGAGTGATATTGTAAACATGACTGCCGTAGCAGTGCTCGACGCCATTGTGGAAGAAAAAATAAATACTAACAACCTCGACCGAATTGGCAAAGTAGCTAAAAAATAATGGATGAGAAAATAGTTTTCACGCTCAATAACAACGGCATACTTGGTTGCCTACCCGAATGTATGGTGGTTGATATCGACAAAAAAGGTATTTTCCAAACCCAATTTGTACGTGTTGTTGAGCAAAACAAAACAAATTACAAACACCTATTCGAGGCTACCGAATTACAAATGCTCGATTGCTGCTTGCGATTGGAAAAAAGCAATATAATTTCGAAAATAAAAGACAAACAAGTAAAAGATTGGGAAGATTTAGTTGAAAAATATTTTTCAAAAAAGAAAGTTAGCTCTGAGAAGCAATACATTAAAGATTATTTAACAGATTACATCGAAAAAATTCAGCAACTTTTTTTTGAATTGGTAGGCGAAAGAAATTTGTATTTACCCATTGGTAAATTCCCGTTTACATGGATAGAACTTTCCTTGGAAGAGGAAATGCCTGAATTATTGTACTGTTTCGAAAACTTGCCCGACCGCATAAATTATTCACTCTCCATTAATAGCGGAAACAAATCGCTTTCGTTGCAAAAAGCATTGCTTGTTACTCGAAAGCCAGCTCGTGTTTTAATCAAAAATAGAATTTTTGAGTTCGACGTCGATGTTGATGGTGCTAAACTTATGCCCTTTTTCGACAAACAAAAAGTATCTATTACGAAAGCCAATGCCGACGAATATATCGAAAAGGTAATTGTTCCATTGGCAGTTACAAACAAAGTATTGGCATCGGGCTTCGAAATTGAAACGCAAAATATACTCACAAACGCCATACTGAAAGTAAGGGAATTAACTCCCATTCGCCAATTTACACTTTTCGACGACGGTGCTGAAAATAGTGCAGATAAAAGTTTAGTTATAGAACTCATTTTCGAATATGGTAACTTTCGGTTTTGGGCAGGACAAGGTGGTAAATCTACAAGTGTGGATTTTACCGAAAGTTCATTCTCAATAAGCAAAGTGGAACGTGACCGAATGCTCGAAAATTCATATATCGATGCACTCAAAGAAATTGGGCTCGACTTAGATGCCAAAGTTCGTAAAATGCCTTACAACGATGGAGTTGAATGGATAAATATACATTACAAAGCATTGGAGGCTACCGGCGTAGACATCCGCTTTGAAAATAAAAACAACTCAAAGCAACAGGTTTTTGTAGGCGAACGTACCCTACAAATTGTACTCGATGAAGGACGCGACTGGTTTGACATTAATGGAAAAGTGATGTTTGGCACTTACGAAATTCCTTTTGTACGACTGCTCAAATACATAAAACAAAACAAACACGAGCTTATTTTGCCAAATGGCGAATATGCGATTATTCCACAAGCTTGGTTCGACGAGTACAAAACTTTGGTGGATGTATGTAAAATTGAAGATGGGAAAGTACTTGTTGCCCGACATTTTGTAGCATTAACGCAAGAGTTGGCGCAAAAACCACAAGTGGCTTGCAACTTGAAACAAAACACGCGAAAACTACTAGAACAAACGCTCGATACCAACTACGACCTGCCCTTAGGCTTTAAAGGAGAACTCCGACTGTATCAACAGGCGGGCTATAATTGGATGCGTTTGTTGGACGAATTGGCGCTTGGCGGATGCCTTGCCGATGACATGGGACTTGGAAAAACGATACAAGCACTTTGCCTGTTGCAATGGATGAAAGAACAAAAACGTGGAATAAATCTGCTTGTAGTGCCCAAAAGTTTAATTTACAACTGGGAAGACGAAGCGGCCCGCTTTGCTCCTGAATTGAAAATTTACGTGCATTCGGGCTTGCAACGCATTCGTGAATCGGCTGATATAAAAGATGTTGACATATTACTTACCAGTTATGGTACATTGCGTCGGGATAAAAAAATGCTTTCAGAAATTCCATTTAACTACATAATTCTCGACGAGGCGCAAGCCATTAAAAACCCACAATCGGACACTACACAAGCTTGCCACACACTGCAAGGGCAACGATTTTTAACGCTCACAGGAACGCCTCTCGAAAATTCGTTGACAGATTTGTGGTCGCAGGTGCATTTTTTCAACCGTAATATGCTTGGTACGCAAGACCATTTTATTCGCGCATGCAAACAATTAGATAAACAACAGTATTACAGGTATTTACTAAAACCGTTTATGCTTCGACGCCACAAAAAGGATGTACTTACCGAGCTGCCAGAAAAAACTATTACCGTGCAATGGTGCGATATGAGCGATGATCAATATCGTTTTTACAAAGACATTCGCAATAGCTATCGCGATAAATTTATCGACAATAAAAACAAAAATAATAACAAGGTAAATGCAATCGTGTTGCTCGAAGGTCTGCTTCGTTTGCGTCAATCGGCAAACCACCCCGCACTTGCCGACAAAAGCTACACGGGCGATTCGGGGAAATTTGATACGGTGTGCGAAAAACTGAACGAAGTGTTAGAGCAAGGTGATAAAGTACTCATTTTTAGTTCATTTACCGAACATCTCAAAATTTATCGCACGTATTTAGATGAAATTCAAACACCCTATTGCTATTTGGATGGAAGCACCACCGACCGTAAAGCAGAAGTGGAACGTTTTCAGCACAACGAAAAAATAAAAGTGTTTCTACTTTCGATCAAAGCGGGTGGTGTCGGCTTAAACTTAACGGCTGCGAGTTACGTATTTTTGTTAGACCCCTGGTGGAATCCGGCAGCCGAAGCACAAGCCTACGACCGAGCTCACCGTATGGGACAAAAAAATCAAGTTTTTGTCTATAAATTCATTAGCCGTAAATCCATCGAGGAAAAAATTATGCAATTACAAAAAGAAAAGCTACAATTATTCGACAATATGGTAAATGGAGATTCGGATGTAATGAAAAATTTGAGCGTGGATGATGTAATGAGATTGATAGAATAAGATTAAAATCAATTTTACCGCACATGTACCTCTTTTCAAAATATTTATATTAAATTTGCATTCAAACCAAAAAAAGTTACCATAGTATCAATTAAATAAATAAAAAATAGAACTGATGAAAGTATATAAATTTGGTGGCGCATCGGTAAAATCAGCCGAAGGAATCCGAAATATCTTACGCATTGTTTCGGGCGTGGAAGACAATTTATTTGTTGTAATATCGGCAATGGGAAAAACAACGAATGCCATGGAAGTTGTTTTGGAGCACTTTATGAAGACTGACAAAGCTGCTGCCTTAGTAAAATTACAGGAAGTAGAACAGTATCACGAAGAAATTATTCGTGAACTATTTTATGAGCCCGAGAAAGGATTGAATATAGTAAAACCGCATTTCGACGAATTAAAAACCTACATAAATAATGGATTAGCAAACGATTACGATCGCTGCTACGATTATTTAGTATCTTATGGTGAAGTCATTTCCACCAGCATAGTTTCGGCATTTTTAGCCGAATCGAATGTAATGAATAAATGGCTCGACATGCGAAAATTATTAGTTACTGACAGTAATTTCCGCGAAGCTAACGTTCGTATGGACGAATCGAGTTTGAGACTAAAAACTGCTGCAAATTACGAAAATCATCGAATTTACATAGGACAGGGCTTTATAGGTTCGAACATCAATGGCGACCCAACAACACTTGGTCGCGAAGGCTCTGATTATTCGGCTGCAGTAGTTGGCAACTTGCTCGATGCCGATAGCGTTTCGATTTGGAAAGATGTGCCCGGCATACTCAATGCCGACCCTCGAATTTTCCAAAACACGATTCTTATTCCAGAACTCACCTATTTAGATGCTGTTGAATTAGCATTTAGTGGCGCTCAAATTATTCATCCAAAAACAATTAAGCCTCTCGAAAACAAAGGAATACCACTCTATGTTCGACCCTTTGGAAGTCCCACCGAAGCTGGTTCTGTTATAAAAGCTACCACAGCCAATCCCATTGACATACCAATATTAATTTTACGCAAAAACTTAGTTCTGGTAACAATTCGTCCACGCGATTTTTCGTTTGTACTCGAAGAGAGTTTATCTAAAGCATTTAATGCTTTCAACAAGCATCGTTTAAAAATTTCGTTAATTCAAAGTTCAGCAATCAGTATTTCTGTGTGTGTTGACAATACACGCTACTTAAAGGCCGCTCTCGATGAGCTTTCCAATGATTTCCGAGTTTCGTACAATACCAATCTCGAATTACTTACTATTCGCGGTACAAATGACCAGATTATTTCCGAAACAACATCTGAGAGAACCATCATGCTTTCGCAACGAACACGAAGAATAGCACGATTTTTATTAAAAATGGAAGATTAGAAAAAAGATTACAATTCATTTTTAAATAAAAAAATGTAACTTTGCAATTCTTATAAAATAAAAAAAATTAAACAGATTGAAATTATTATGGAAGAACAAGAAAACCAACTAAATATTGAATTATCAGCAGAAATTGCCGAAGGTGTATATTCGAATTTAGCTATTATATCGCATTCAACATCCGAGTTTGTAGTCGATTTTATTCGCATTATGCCTGGCACTCCAAAAGCCAATGTTAAATCGCGAATTATTCTCACACCCGAACATGCCAAACGTTTGATGTTTGCTTTGCAGGATAATATTTCGAAATACGAGGCCCAAAGTGGTAAAATAAAAATTGCCGACAATCCATTTATTCCCCCAATGCCTATGGGTTTTGGTGGTGGAGAAGCCTAAAAGAATTTACTATTCATTTATTTACTATTTACAATTTTATGTTGAAAAAGATTTTTTTTACGCTTCTTTTTGCAATTGGATTTTTCACTGTACAATCACAAATTAAACCTGGCGAACAATTAGTCTTTGCTGGCTCGTACGAGATGCGAGGTTTAATGACAAATATTGCACAAGTAACAATGAAAACAGCTACAATGCAAACTTCAAAAAGCAGTTATTTGCATTTGAGTTTAGAAATGGCTACTTTTAGTAAGTGGGATGGTTATTTTAAAATACGCGATATTTACGAGTCGTTTGTTAGCCCAACATCTTTAAAGCCAGCACTCTACAAACGAAATATTTACGAGGGAGGGTATACCAAAACAGAGAAATATACATTTGGAGCAGATGGAACCGTTAAAAGTGTGTCGAAACGTAGAAACCGACCCGAAGCACAACGTTCATTTAAAGTTTCACCTGCAGGCATCGATGTGGTAACGCTTATTTACAAACTTCGCACAACAAATTTTGCGGCAATGAAAACGGGCCAATCAATGAATTTCACCCTTGTGTTTGACGAAAAGCAATACCCAGTTTCGGTGAAATACCTTGGAAAAGAAACAGTTGCAGCTGGAAATTTAGGCAAAAAAGAATGCTACAAATTAGCTGTAATGGCTAATACAAATAAACTCAAAGGAAAAGACAAAAACCTCGTTTACTTAACAGCTGATGCAAAAAAAGTTCCAACACTTATCAAATTTAGCATTCCGGTAGGTGTTGGTCAGTTGTCATTAACATCGGCTTCGGGAATTTAAGATTGCTTCGCGTTATTAATGGTTATTTGCTTTGCGTTATTGGTGGTTATTAATAGTTATTTGCTTCGCGTTATTTAGTAGTTTTTTTTGACTTTTTTTTGACTTTCCGTCGTCTGTTGTCCGTTGTCCGTCGTCTGTTGTCAATATTCTTATTTTTTTTATTATTTAATTTCAAACTTTATGAACCGTTTATTTATAATTCTCTCAATTATATTTGCTGCTTTAGGGCTTGCATTCAGCATTTTACCAATGGGAACAATTGCTTTGATTCCCATAGTAATAGCCATGATATTTGCCCTTGTTGTAGTAATTCGTCAGCGCGAAAAACTTTTTCCAAAAATTTTTCTTCTTTTAGTTTTTCTTAATCTATTAACCGTAATAGGGAAAGAAGTTTTTGTTAAAGACGTGGTTGAAGCTGATAAGCAATTTGAATCGGTAAAAGAACAATCGGAACAAGAAGCACAAAAAGACCTCGAAGATTTGGAAAACCTACAATAATACACAAACAAACAATTTTTACAATATGCTCACAACTAACGACTTGCAGTTAATAGCCGGAAAAGGAATTTCCGAAGCTCAAATTCAGCAACAACTAAATAGTTTCGAAACTGGATTTCCGTATTTGAAAATTATAAGTCCCGCATCGCCCGAAAATGGGATTGTAATTGTGGAGCACGACAAAATGATTCATTTGTTAGACAAATGGGATAACTATTTAAAAGGGAACGCTTCGATTCTTAAATTCGTACCTGCCTCAGGAGCTGCTAGTCGCATGTTTAAAGATTTATTTGAATATATCGACGCATCCTACAGTGAACCTACAAAAGATGCCGAACTAAAATTTTTCAAAGATTGTAAAAAATTTGCATTTTACGAAGAGTTGAATAAAGTTTGCATTTCGAATAATAGCAAAAGTATCGACGAACTTATTGTTGAAGGAAAAACCAAAACGATAATTGAAAACTTACTGAATGCTAATGGATTAAATTACGGTGCATTACCCAAAGGTCTACTCCTGTTCCATTCGTACCCCGAGTCAAAACGTACTTCACTTCAAGAGCATTTGGTCGAAGGAGCTATGTATGCATCGAACGCTTCAAATCAAGTAAATATACATTTTACTGTTTCGACAGAGCATCGCCAATTGTTCGAAAATCATGTAGGAGAATCGGTAACTGCATTCGAGAAATCATTGGGCAAAAAATTCAATATAGGTTTTTCGGAACAAAAACCATCAACCGATACAATTGCAGCCGATGAAAACAACCAACCTTTCCGCGAAAATGACAAACTAATTTTTCGCCCCGGTGGTCATGGTGCACTTATCGAAAATCTGAATGATTTGAATGCAGATATTATTTTTGTAAAGAACATTGACAATGTAGTCCCCGATTCACTTAAAAACCAGACAGTTATTTTCAAAAAAGTAATTGCTGGCATGTTGGTTCATCTTCAATTAAAATCGTTCGAATATGTGCGAAAACTCAAAAACGAGATTATTAGCGACGCCATGCTACAAGAAATTATTCAGTTCTGCGAAAAAGAGTTGAATAATTACAATCCCGATTTAAAAAGTTTAAGTGACGAAGATTGTAAATCCTACCTCTTATCAAAACTTAATCGACCAATTCGGGTATGTGGTATGGTGAAAAACACAGGTGAGCCTGGTGGTGGACCGTTTCTTACTGTAAATCAAGACAGCACCATCTCCACACAGATACTCGAAAGTTCACAAATAGACCTGTCCAATCCCGACGAAAAAGCTAAAATGCTACAATCTACTCACTTCAATCCGGTAGATTTAGTCTGTGGAGTGAAGAATTATAAAGGAGAGAAATTCAATTTATTGAATTATGTAGATAAGCAAACTTGTTTTATTTCGCTAAAATCGAAAAATGGTAAGGAATTGAAAGCATTAGAGTTACCCGGACTTTGGAATGGAGCCATGAGCGATTGGAACACTGTATTTGTAGAAGTCCCTATCGAAACCTTCAATCCCGTGAAAACTGTAAACGACCTACTACGTCCGGAACATCAATAAATTAGAATAAAAAAACAAAAGGCACGGAATTTAATCTTCTTCAATTCCGTGCCTTTTGCTACGACCAAAACTGCGGTATGAATCATGCTCAATTTCTAATTCTGGTTCTACTAACATGATGTTGTGTAGTGGCACAAACTGAATGTATTTTATGCTCAATCCACGCCCCAACCATTGCTGCTCGTAATAGGTTTTTATTTCCAAAATAGGATTCATATAATTAGAAGCATACAGATTATCGGTGGAAACATTTACTGGAAAATGATTTAACTTTACCATCTCACAAGTATATGTAAACATAAAATTGCTATCCGTTTTGAGATGAATTATTCCTTCAGGTTGCAAAAATTGCAAATACGAACGAATAAAATTAGTGGCTGTGAGGCGTTTAGTAGTTTTTTTCATTTGTGGATCAGGAAAAGTGAGCCAAATTTCGGCCACTTCGCCCTCAGCAAAGCAATGTTGAATCATTTCGATATCGGTACGCAAAAATGCGACATTTTTCAGTCCTTTCTCGTGCGAATCTTTTGCTCCAGTCCACATACGAGCACCTTTAATATCAACACCTACAAAGTTTTTATCGGGAAAAAGTTGTGCCAAACCAACGGTATATTCCCCTTTTCCACATCCCAATTCGAGTACAATGGGGTTTTTGTTTCCAAAAAAACGCTCGCCCCACTGTCCTTTCATTTCCAGCTTGTTGCCTTCGCGTAACACATGCGACGAAATTTGAAACACATGTTCAAACTGCTCCATATCGGCAAATTTCGACAATTTATTTTTACCCATCCTTAGTTCCCTTTTTCCACTTTTATGCCCACATCATTTATACCTACAAGTAGCGAATCGCGCATTCCATGCTGTATTTCGAATCGGTAAATGCCTTTCTGCGGAAATTTAAAATTTTGTCGATAAAGCACAGGCATATTAAATGCCGAGCCTATACCATTCCCCAACCATTTACCAAACTCATCGGCTAAATAAAATTCAATGGTATCATTAGTAACCACGCTATCAGGTGAAGTTTGACGAATAAAAAGCCATAAATTCTGATAAGGATATTCGCCTCTATTACGGGTATTTACATACATATTGTAAGGTAGAGCTGCATTTTCAATTGTAAACTCAAACTTACATACGCTATCCTTATTCCAACCACTTTCGCTTATCGTCTGGTACTTGAAATATACTTCATTGGACGTACACGATGCAAGAAGTAGACATCCTAAAAAAATTTTAGTTAGCTTTGGGAGCATTAGGGTCATTGCGCTTAATCAATTTAGGGGCGTTAGTTCTTGGTTTCTCGTTTTGTACTGGCCTTGTTACACCAGAAGATTGATTCGGACGGTTGCCATTTTTACTCTGACTTCGTTTGGATGAGTCGAAACGGGTCAAGCTGTCCTGACCAACCACATTGGTATAATCAACTGGTAAAGGTTTATTTCCATCGGGTTTCACATCTAAAACATCAGGTCGTTGTCCCATTTTATTGAGTGCCAACACCGTTTTTGCACGTTCTACGTCTATTGTTACTAAATTAGCACCAAAATCTTTTGATGTTGAGTAAGTTATAAGTCCTTTGAACACATCGGTTTTAAAATGATAATAGGTACTATCAGTTGTTTCGAGCGACATTTCGCGCGAAGGGAAATCTTTTTGAGCATCAACATAAGTATCTACTTCGAAATTCATACAACATTTAAGCTTTCCACATTGCCCGGCTAATTTTTGCGGATTGAGCGAAATATCTTGAACGCGAGCTGCCGTTGTCGAAACTGAATTGAAGTTTGTCATCCACCCCGAGCAACACAATTCGCGTCCACAAGGGCCAATACCTCCAATTCTACCAGCTTCTTGGCGGGCTCCAATTTGTTTCATCTCGATACGAATGCGAAATGTTTCGGCAAAAACTTTTATTAACTGACGAAAATCGACACGCTCGTCGGCAATATAGTAAAAAATGGCTTTGTTTCCATCTCCCTGAAATTCGACATCACCAATTTTCATGTTTAACTTTAAACTGTCGGCAATCTGTCGGGCTTTAATCATGGTTTGCTGCTCACGCGCCTTTGATTCGTTGAATTTTTCAATATCCACTTCACGCGCTTTGCGATACACGCGACGAATTTCATAACGTTCGGGATCGATGTTGTTTTTGTTCATTTGTAACAAAACCAACCTTCCGATCAAGGTAACTTCACCAATATCGTGTCCGGGAGATGACTCTACAGCAACAATATCACCCTTTTCGAGTGGGATTTTTGTACTATTTAGAAAAAAACCCTTACGGGTATTTTTAAATTGAACTTCAACAAAATCTGTATCTGTCATGGTTTCGGGCAAATCGCTCAACCAATCGTAAACACCCAATTTTTTATTCGACTTGCAGTCGCATCCTTTCTTTGTTATGCTGCAACCGCCGCTATTTAGAGTAATATCCATTTTTTTTTTAAATTAGAAAATTAAAACTGCCCCAAATCCGTCAGCTAACGGAGCTTAAAGAATAAACCATTCGGTACTAATCTTCAACCCTTTAGGGGTTTGGGGATATATTTTTTTTTGAAGTTAAAATATTAGTCGAAAGTCTTTTGTTAATAGTCTTTTGACTTTAGACCTCAGACCTTATTCTATCTTTTCAACAGCATTATAATTTTTAGAACCAAATCGAAAAATACCATTTTGGCATTTACATTTCGTTCAATATGTCTTTCGGCAAGTTCAAATTCTTTCATTATATCTTCCACATTTCGCTCGTTGATAAAAGGCGAGAATTTTTGTGAAAAATCAGATTCGTAGCTTGCAAAATAATTTAAATCTTTGTTTTTCAAGTTTAAAATAAAATTCTCCCGCGTTAAATGTTGAGCGTAAGTTAGAAATTTTTTCTGCTTTTCGCGCCCCACAGTAGGTGCAGCCATATCGTCGGACCATTTACGAAGTGTTTTGAGCGAGGCATGATCCTTTTTATTTCCAACCATCCATGCCAAACGCATAATAACAACAAATCGCTCAAAATTCACCTTGTTTTCATCATCCTCATTGAATATCGACATGGCAGCTAAATAACTGCCATTGGCAATACGTGCCACATTGAGAGCATCGTGTTGCGTAATTTCAAGATCTCGATTTCGAAGCAAAGCCACTACCAAATCTTCGTCTTTAAGCTTCGGAACAATAATTTGCTGTGTGCGCGAAAGAATAGTGGTAAGCAGTTCGTCGGGCGTGTTGGAAACCAATAGAAAAACAGTCTTTTCGGGTGGTTCTTCCAAAATTTTCAGTAACTTATTGGCACACTCACCATTCATTTTCTCCGGCAACCAAATAATCATTACCTTGTATTCCGATTCGTAGGTTTTGAGGCTTAATTTGCGAATTATCTCCTGACTTTCGTTGGAATAAATCATCCCTTGCTTGGCATCGCCACTAATTTCTGCATACCATTCGTTTACGCTAAAATACGGACTTTGAGTAATTTTCGCCCGAAAAGGAGCTATAAAATCATCGCACACAGTACTTGTTTTACCCGCAGGGCGAATGATTGGAAAAACAAAATGCAAATCGGGATGCGCTAATTTTTTAAACTTAACACATGATGGACAAACGCCACACGAATCGGTTTCTCCCTTATTTTCACAGCAAATATATTGCGCGTAAGCAATAGCTAATGCCAACTTTCCAATACCTTCGGGGCCGCGCAACAATTGAGCATGAGGTATACGCTGCTCCCGCACAGAGCGAATAAAGCGTTCCTTAATTTCGTGTTGTCCAATGATTTCCGAAAATAACATCTGTTTTTGATTTCCTTAATAATATAATTTGCAAATATATAAAAAAAAGAAGACGTATGAAAATAGACATTTTTTGAATAAAACTTTCATAAATATAAATAATTGTCTAACTTTGTATATCGAAATTCGATAATTTTTAAATAACAAACAAGAAATATATATTTTAATTTTTTAATAATGAAGAGATTAGCAATTGTATTATTGGTAGCAGTGAGCTTCTTTACTGCCAGAGCCGACGAAGGAATGTGGATGTTACCGCTTATCGAAAAGCTTAATATTCAAAAAATAAATGGAATGGGTTGTACTTTAACTGCCGAAGAAATTTATAGCGATAAAAATATAAGTCTCAAAGATGCCGTTATTGTTTTTGGTAATGGCTGTACGGGAATTGTTGTTTCAAATCAGGGTTTGGTTTTCACCAATCATCATTGCGGTTTTGGAGCTATCCAGCAACATAGCACCGTAGAACACAATTATCTAAAAGACGGATTTACTGCCCAAAAGTTAGAGGATGAAATTCCAACCCCCGGACTTACAGTACGCTTTTTAGTAAGCATTACCGATATTACCGAACGGGTAAAATTGCAACTTCCCGATTCAATTTCGGGCACTAAACGCTCCGAAATGCAAGATACAATTTTATCAAACATAAAAAAAGAGTTTGAGAAGGACAGTCTTTACAATGATAAAAGTTTTAAAATCTCTCCCAAATCCTTTTATTCCGACAATGAATTTTATGTATTTGTATACCAAGAGTTTAGCGACATTCGATTTGCTTATGCTCCACCTTCGTCGATAGGTAAATTTGGTGGCGACACCGATAATTGGATGTGGCCCCGACATACAGGCGATTTTTCGGTATTTCGTGTATACGCCGACACGAATGGCAAACCCGCTGATTATAATAAAAAAAATGTGCCTTACACACCTAAACGATTTGCAGCTATATCAAGCAAAGGCTACGCTGAAGGAGATTACAGCATGATTATGGGGAATCCGGGCACAACAACACGTTACTTGTCGTCGTGGGGAATTGTAAACCGCATGAACAATATAAATCGGGCACGAATTGATGTGCGTGGCGCCAAACAAGATGTGTGGAGGCAATTTATGCGAACCAATGAGGCTATTAACATTGCTTATGCCAGCAAATTTGCTCGTAGCTCCAACTATTGGAAAAACAGCATTGGTATGAACAAAGCTATCACAAAATTGAGTACGTTAAATCGTAAAAAGGACGAAGAAAAAGCTTTTTCCGAATGGGTAAACACAAATGAAGCCCGAAAAGCAACCTATGGCAAAGTGCTCGAAAACCTACAAGCAGGATACGAAAAAATTAATCCCTACAGCCGTGCGCTCAACTTTATGCGCGAATCGCTAAAGGGTGGTGCCGAAATGCCACGTATTGCTTCGCGCTTGGTGAATCTGACTGAGGGTGAATTTAACAAAGATTCGGTACTCAAAAAAGCGGAGGAAATGTACAAAGATTATTATGTTGAGGTCGATAAAGCCACATTTCCCGTTATGATAAATGAATACAAAAAAGCTGTAACGCCCGAATATTTACCCGCTTTATACACCGTAATTGACAAAAAATACAAAGGAAGTGCCGATAATTACTGCAATTATATTTATTCCAAATCGGCATTTACAACTTTCGAAAAATTCAAAAAGGCATTAAACAAAAAATCTAAAAATTTACTCAACGATCCTGCTTTATTGTATTGGCGCGAACTATCTGTTCTTTCGGGAAGTTTACAAAAGGGCGACTACAACGATGCTGTCGCGCAAATCGACGATGCCGAAAGACTATTCGAAGCTGGATTGAAAGAAATGGCAAACGAAAAAGGCACTGCGCGCTATCCTGATGCTAATTTCACTATGCGACTTACTTATGGGAATATCAAAGGTTACAAACCAGCCGATGCTGCCACTTACAACTATTATACAACTACCGATGGTATTTTGGAAAAAGAAATTCCGAACGATTATGAATTCGATGTGCCTCAAAAATTAAAATTTGCTATTAACTCAAAAGATTTTGGAAATTACTTTGATGTCAAAACGGGCAAAATGCACGTGGCATTCCTGAGCACAAACGACATTACGGGAGGAAATTCTGGAAGTCCCATTTTTAACGCTAAAGGCGAATTAATTGGTTTAGCTTTTGATGGTAACTGGGAAGCTATGAGTGGCGATATTGTGTTCGAACCCGAATTACAACGTACCATTAACGTGGATATTCGCTATGTTTTATTCGTAATGGACAAAGTGGGAAGCGCACAACGACTTATTAATGAACTTCTTATAAAATAAAACAAAATATGAAACGTCTCAAAACTTTAAGTATCGTATTGTTGATCGTGTTTTTTGCAAGCATGTATCAGGGAGCTATTTTACCTTTTATCGAAGGTGTAAAATACGGACTTTCGATAGCTAAATACGAAGATGAAACAAATGTAAAAACGCAAGAGTTTTTATTAATGGATGTGGTGCCCAGAAATGCTGCGAATACTATTCCAAACGAAATAAATCTAAA
Source organism: Porphyromonas cangingivalis (assembly GCA_945902955.1). Lineage (GTDB taxonomy): Bacteria > Bacteroidota > Bacteroidia > Bacteroidales > Paludibacteraceae > Paludibacter. The sequence goes on along the minus strand of CAMDNO010000005.1, from coordinate 26,367 downwards.
AAATGGACAAGCTGTATTGGTCCAGGCAACTAATATTTCAGTTTTGGTTAATGATTTGACTGAAAAACCAATTTGGTGGCTGGCAATGAATGCATTTTATATGGCATTGACTGTCATTGTACTCATTTTGGGTATTTGGATTCCTGTTTTATTTATAAAAATTTTCCGTTCATTACAACATGCATGGGAATTTGAACCAATTAATCTGGCTCGCATCAATAACATTGGACAAATATTGATTGCTATGGGCATTTTGGGGACTATTATTCAGTTAATAAACATTTTATCTGCTCAATACATGGTCGATTTATCGAATTATCAATTTACTTATTCCAAAGTAATCGATTTCAATGCTATCATTATGGGTGTTGTTATATTGATAATGAATGAAGTGATGCGCATAGCCATCGAATTGAAAGAAGAACAAGATTTAACAATTTAAGAACAATAAAAAATGCCTATAATTGTAAATTTGGATGTAATGATGGCTCGTCGAAAAATTTCGCTCAACGAACTTTCGGAAAGGGTAGACATTACGCCGGCAAACCTGTCGATTCTAAAAACCGGAAAAGCAAAAGCCATTCGATTCAGCACATTGGAGGCTATCTGCAAAACATTGAACTGCCAACCGGCAGATATACTCGAATATAGCGACGAAGAATAAAAACAACTAACGCTTCATAGCTCTATCTATGAGGCGTTTGTCTTCTTTCTCCTTTAAGCTCTGACGTTTATCGTAGTTTTTCTTACCACGAGCAAGCCCAATTTCTATTTTAGCAAGTCCTTTTTCGATAATAAAAAGTTTGGTAGGAATAATGGTAAATCCAGTTTCTTTGGTTGCTTTTGCAAGCTTTTTCAACTCGCGAGCATTAAGTAGCAACTTGCGGTCGCGCCGCACTTCGTGGTTATTATATGTACCGAAAAAATAAGTAGAAATGTGCATATTGCGCACCCATAGCTCGTTGTTTATAAACGTACAAAAGGTGTCGACTAACGAAGCTTTTCCGTCTCTAATCGACTTTATTTCGGTTCCAAACAATTGCAACCCAGCCACAAACCGCTCCTCTATTTCGTAATCAAAAGTGGCGCGCTTATTTCGTATTAATACATTCGATTTTTTGAACATTCTCTTTGTTGTTGGTTAATTAGTTGATTGGTTCATCTGTTATTTGTTTGATCAGTTAATTTGTTCATCGGTTGATTTGTTCATCGGTTGATTGATTTTTGAGTTGATTTGGGTTCCATTTAGTGATTGGGATTGTAAAGATACGTGAAAACTTTAAAAGTGTATGAATTCAATCGTTATTTTTCAAAGCTATTTGGTAAAATTAATACAATCCTTTCTAAATAACAGATTTTTTGCTACTTTTGTCAGTTGTATGTCAAAATTACAGTCCACAGGAACAAAAAACAATGCAAACATCTGAAATTCAAGCAGTAAAACAACGATTTGGGATTATAGGAAATTCGGAATTATTAAACCGAGCTATCGATATTGCTGTGCAAGTATCTCCCACCGACTTATCGGTGCTTATTACCGGCGAAAGTGGTGTGGGTAAAGAAAATTTTCCTCAAATTATACACACTTATAGCCATCGAAAACATGGCCCTTACATAGCAGTAAACTGCGGAGCTATTCCCGAAGGTACTATCGACTCGGAGCTTTTTGGGCACGAAAAAGGGTCGTTCACAGGTGCTACAGCCGACCGTAAAGGATATTTTGAAGTAGCCGATGGCGGAACAATTTTTTTGGATGAAGTGGGCGAATTACCTCTTTCTACACAAGTTCGGCTGCTACGTGTGCTCGAAGCGGGCGAATTTATCAAAGTAGGTTCATCGAAAACTCAAAAAACAAATGTACGTGTGGTAGCTGCAACAAATCTCAACATGAGCCAAGCTACACGCGACGGACGGTTTCGCGAAGATTTGTTTTACCGACTTAATACTGTGCCCATTAACGTACCTCCATTGCGAGATAGAAAAGACGACATTGCGCTCCTTTTCCGAAAATTTGCCTCCGATTTTGCCGACAAATATCGAATGCCGCCAATACGCCTTACCGACGATGCTAAACGGCTGTTGATGAATTATTATTGGAATGGAAATATTCGTCAATTAAAAAATATTACGGAGCAAATTTCGGTTATCGAACAACAGCGAGAAATTAATGCGCAAATACTGCGCGCTTACTTACCCGAGAATGAATTAGAACGAATGCCCGCACTATTCTCACGCCAAGGAAACGAAAGCAAATCGTTCAATAGTGAGCGCGAAATTCTATATCAAGTCCTTTTTGACATGAAAAAAGACATGAACGATTTGAAAAAAGTTGTTCGCGATTTAATGAATGGTCAGCAACCAGCTGCAAAACAAGCAGAGAGTCAATTTACGGGTTCCTATTTAGCACATTCAGAGGCTTTTAACCCTATAACCCCGGCAGTGGATATTTTTGCAGAAAAGTTACCACGTGAAAACATGCCTTATAATTCACAAGTAGAAAATGCCGATGAATTTGAAGTTGCTGAAGAATATCAAGAAGTAGAATCAACTCCTTCTCCACTCACGTTGGAAGAAATGGAACGCCAAATGATAAAACAAACCCTAGATAAATATCGCGGCAAAAGAAAGGCGGCTGCAAAAGAATTGGAAATCTCCGAACGAACATTATACAGAAAAATAAAAGAATATGGTATTGAGTAGAGAAATTAAAAATTGGAAATTGCCATTTGTTTTTTTTATTGTTGTGATTCTGTTTTCAGGCTGCACTATTGCTTACAAATTTAATGGTGCTTCTATCGATTACACCAAAACAAAAACGATATCCGTAGCCGAATTTACAAACACTTCCGAATTGGTATATGCTCCTTTGGCACAACAGTTTTCGGAAAAACTTCGCGATATCTATACTCGAAACACGCGCCTGCAAGTACTTAAAAAAGGTGGCGACTTGCAATTAGAAGGTGAAATAACTGAATTTTATCTCACACCAATGGCAATTAGTGCCGACACTTATGCTTCGCAAACAAAGCTTACTGTAACCATAAATGTGCGTTTCAAAAACAATAAAAACCCACAAGACGATTTCGAAAAAAAATACTCCGCTTATCAGGCTTTCGACAGTTCTAAATTGCTCAACGATGTGCAGGATGAACTTTTGAAAACAATAATGGAAGAAATAAGTGATAATATTTACAACGAAACAGTTGCCAAGTGGTAATTAAAGAATTGGAAAAATGACGAAAGATAATTTTATTTCTTTGTTGAAAAATCCCGAAGGATTTACTCCCAATATTATTGCGGAGCTGAAGGAAATGACAGAGCAGTATCCTTATTTTGCGCATCCACATTTATTGCTTGCTAAAGCTATGCACCTAACAAACGATTTACAGTCGGAAGTATATATGAAACGAGCTGGTATTTATGCTGCCGACCGTCGCAATTTGTACTATTTACTGCACCCCGACAAAGCACAATTATCCGAACCAGTAAAAGCTGAAAGAGAGTCGAGCATTTCGGGCAATTACTTCGATATGATTGAAAAAGTAGAATCGAAAGGAGGCGACGCCAAGCAAAGTTTGAAAAGTTTAGCCGAAAAACTTAAAGCAGCCCGAGAGGCAATGTCGAGCAAACAAGAGAGCTTAAAACTCGAAGAAAGTACAAATGAAAATTTGAAAAATAGCCCCCCAGATTTAACTAAAGTTGTACGTATACCCACTCCCGATTATTTTCAGATAGAAGAACGTACGTCGGAAACAGAAAATAAAATAACAGAGGAATACGCTAAAAAGTTAATTAAAGACAAGAAATTTCGCGAAGCAATTGCTATTTTGAACGAATTAAATTTGATTTATCCAAAAAAAAGTAGTTACTTTGCAGACCAAATTCGATTTTTGGAAAAAATACTCGTAAACATAAAAAAAACAACTTAATATGTACACTCTTTTCACTATTTTAATCGTTATTGCTTCGATTTTATTGATACTTCTTGTTTTAGTACAAAATTCTAAAGGTGGTGGGTTAGCCGCTGGTTTTTCATCGTCGAATCAGATTATGGGTGTTCGCAAAACAACTGATTTTCTTGAAAAAGGAACTTGGGTATTGGTAGTTTTTGTTGTAGTATTTTCAGTAGCAACTGTTGCTGTAAACAAAAAAGATGTTTCGGCAAACGAATCGGAAATTAAAGAGCAATATCAAAATGCAAAACAAGCTGAACCAGGTGTTGTAGCTCCAGGATTTGGTGAAAACCCCGAATCAGCTAAAGAGCAACCCGCAGCTCCACAAAAATAAAACTTTACATAAATACTTTAGAAGCGTGTCAGAAAAATATTTTGATACGCTTTTATTTTTTTATAATAACGAATAAATAAATAAATAAATAATAAAAGTTAATAAAAGAGTATTTTTAAAAGTATTTGTCTTGTGAATTTTGACATGCGTCTTTCGATTTTAAACATTAAACAGCCGTATTTTGCCTTTGGACTTTTGACTTTTTTTGACAAAATAAAAAAATGAACTTCATAAACATCGTAGACTACGCCGGCACTTTTGCCTTTGCAATAAGTGGTATCCGATTGGCATCAGCTAAAAAGTTCGATTGGTTTGGAGCTTATGTTGTTGGCTTAGTAACAGCCATTGGAGGTGGCACCATGCGCGACTTATTGCTTAACGTAACCCCATTTTGGATGCTACAACCATCCTACCTTATAATAACGGCAATAGCACTGCTTGGAGTTATCATTATGGGTAACCGCATGAAAATGTTTAATAATGCATTTTTCATATTCGACACAATTGGACTTGGACTTTTTGTTGTAGTTGGGATCGAAAAGAGCATAGATGCCGGATTCCCTTTTTGGGTAACCATAGTTATGGGTATGATAACTGGCTCGGTAGGTGGAATAATTCGCGACATTTTAATAAACGAAGAACCACTCATTTTCCGAAAAGACATCTATGCTTTGGCATGTATATTTGGAGGCATTGTTTTCTATTTATGTACATTATTCAATTTCCAAACAGAAATAACACAAATAATATCAGCCACCTCAGTTATTGCTATGCGCTTTTTAGCTGTAAAATACCATTGGGGTTTACCCGCGCTGAAGAATGATTGATGAAGTGGTAATGAAAAAATACTGCCCCAAGCCCCTAAAGAGAAAGTCATTTGGCACAAATATAGGGGCTGGGGGCAGTTTTAAAACTATTATTTAATTTCTAATTTGTATAAAATGTTACAAATAAACGATACCGTATTAAGTTTAGATATATTAGAAGAACGCTTTGTTTGCGATTTAGCTACATGTAAAGGTGCTTGTTGCGTAGAGGGCGACGAAGGTGCACCCGTTTCGGAAGAAGAAGTTAAAATTATCGAAGAATTACTACCATTAGTCTGGAACGACTTATCCGAAGAATCAAAGGCAATAATCGAAAAACAGGGAATTTCGTATATTGATCGCGAAAATGAACTCGCACTTTCTATTGTGAACGGCGCTGAATGTGTTTTTACCTATTTCGACGAAATGGGCGTTTGTAAATGCACCATCGAAAAAGCTTTTCGCGAAGGGAAAACTAATTTCATCAAACCAATATCGTGTCATTTATATCCTGTACGCATAACCAAATACAACAATTTCGTAGCTGTAAACTATCACCGATGGCATGTGTGTAGTTGTGCCCGCAAATTAGGCAGTAAACTTAAAGTTCCGGTTTATAAATTTTTAAAAGAACCTTTAATACGAAAATTTGGCGAAGATTGGTATAATCAGGTAGAAATTGCAGACAAAGAATTAGGGAAAATTGAAAATGGAGTTAAGAAGTATGAATTTTGAGTTTGCAATTTTAAAAAAAGGAAATTAGATAATGGTAAAAGTTGAAATAATAACAATTGGCGACGAAATTCTGATTGGTCAGATTGTGGATACCAACTCAGCTTGGATGGCTGTTGAGTTAAATAAAGCTGGCTTTGAAATTGCACAAATCACATCTGTTCATGATAATGAACAACATATTGTTAATGCATTAAACGATGCCTTGACTCGTGCAAACATTGTTCTGTTCACAGGTGGCATCGGTCCAACAAAAGATGACATTACGAAGCAAACACTTTGCAAATACTTCGGCACTAAGCTTGTATACAACGATGAGGTTAGATTAAATATTGAGAAACTTCTTGTTAACCGTCAACGAGCCATAAATGAGCTAACTCTTGGGCAAGCAATGGTTCCCGAAAACTGTACTGTAATTCAAAATCCAGTTGGAACGGCTCCAATTACTTGGTTTGAAAAAATGGATAAGGTAATTGTTTCGATGCCTGGCGTGCCCAACGAAATGAAAAATGCGATGAAAACAGAAATCATTCCTCGCCTTAGAAAACAATTTGATACTCCAGCCATTATTCATAAAACAATTATTGTGAAAGGTTATCCCGAATCGGCATTAGCAATTAAAATTGCCGATTGGGAAAATGCGCTACCAAAACAACTACATTTGGCTTATTTGCCAACTTATGGAATAATCCGATTGCGCATTAGTGGCTACTCCGAAAATGAATTAGCACTTGAGTTCGAAATCAATCAACAAGCCAATAGGCTTGCCGAAATTTTGGGTGATGCCATTGTAGCTTTCGATGACATATTATTAGAAGTATTAGTTGGAAAAATATTGAGAGAAAAAAAACTATCTATCACCACTGCTGAAAGTTGTACGGGCGGAAATATAGCACACAAAATTACAGAAATTGCAGGTAGTTCCGACTATTTCAAAGGTTCGATAGTATCATATTCGAATGAAATTAAACAGCAAGTGTTGGGCGTTTCCGAAGAGATATTACTAAAATATGGAGCTGTGAGCGCACAAGCAGTCGAAGCAATGGCTTTGGGAGCACGTCAATTATTGAACAGTGATATAGCCATTTCCACCTCTGGAATAGCAGGCCCAACCGGTGGAACATCCGAAAAACCAGTGGGAACAGTGTGGATTGCCATAAGCACACCTAACGAAACAGTGAGTAAAATGTATCAATTTGGATCTAATCGCAGCCAAAACATAGAAAGAACAACACAAAGTGCCTTTCTATTTTTGCTCGAAAAAATAATGTAAACTACTATATTACAAATACTTAAACCTAAAAACAAAGATAACTTTATTAATTATAGAAATAAAAGCAAAAAACACTTGTTTGTTTAAAAAAAATAGTGTAATTTTGCGGACTGTTTTTGAGAAAAAATAAATACATAAAATAAGATATACTGAAATGTCAAAAATTTGTCAAATCACCGGAAAAAAAGCAATGGTAGGCAACAATGTATCGCACTCTAAACGTCGCACAAAACGCACGTTCGATGTGAACTTGTTTACCAAAAAGTTCTATTGGGTAGAACAAGATAGTTGGATTAGCCTGAAATTATCGGCTTCCGGTTTACGCACTATCAACAAAGTTGGATTGGATGCAGCCATTAAAAAAGCTGCTGAAAAAGGTTATTTATACGCATAACGAGGAGAATACACTATGGCTAAGAAATCAAAAGAAGCACGCATTCAAGTAATCTTGGAATGCACAGAGCATAAAGAAAGCGGTATGCCAGGAACATCGCGTTACATTACGATGAAAAATCGTAAAAACACACCTGCGCGTATGGAGTTGAAAAAATACAACCCCATTTTGAAAAAAGTAACTGTACACAAAGAAATTAAATAATATCTGAATCATGGCAAAGAAAGCGGTAGCATCTCTCCAAAGCGGAGAAGGTCGTGCATTTTCGAAGGTTATTAAAATGGTGAAATCACCTAAAACCGGTGCATATATTTTTCAAGAAGAAATTGTACACAACGATAAAGTGAAAGATTATTTTACCAAATAATTAAGCACTTATCAATTATGGTATAAAAAAACCTCTCATTTGAATTCAAATGAGAGGTTTTTTTGTATATAACTCAGAAAAATAAATTAACTTTGTAAGCTATTAATCAGATACAAGAACAAAGAGAAAAGAATAAAGACAAAATATGGGATTTTTTAATTTTTTCAATAAAGAAAAGAAAGAAACACTAGATCAAGGTTTATCAAAAACCAAAGAGAGTGTTTTTTCGAAAATAACACGTGCCGTAGCAGGCAAATCGAAAGTCGATGATGAGGTTTTAGACAATCTCGAAGAGGTGCTTATAACGTCTGATGTAGGTGTAGAAACAACTTTGAGAATAATTAAACGAATAGAAACGCGTGTTTCTCGCGATAAGTTTGTAAACACTAACGAGTTAAATATTATACTTAAAGAAGAAATTGCCGGATTGCTTGCCGAAAACAATTCGGGCACACCCATCGATTTCGAGAGTGAATTACCAAATAAGCCTTATGTCATTATGGTTGTAGGTGTTAATGGCGTGGGAAAAACAACAACTATCGGCAAATTGGCATATCAATATACAAAAGCAGGCAAAAAAGTTTTCCTTGGAGCAGCTGATACCTTTCGCGCGGCAGCCGTAGAACAGTTGGTCATTTGGGGCGAACGAGTTGGAGTGCCGGTTATCAAACAAAAAATGGGCTCCGACCCCGCATCAGTAGCTTACGACACCCTCTCTTCGGCAAAAGCAAACAATGCTGATGTAGTTATTATCGACACAGCTGGTCGTCTTCACAACAAAGTAAATTTGATGAATGAGCTTACAAAAATTAAAAATGTAATGCAAAAAATTGTTCCAGACGCACCTCACGAAGTACTTTTGGTTCTCGATGGGTCAACAGGGCAAAATGCTTTTGAGCAGGCCAAACAATTCACCTTGGCTACCGATGTAAACGCATTAGCAATTACAAAATTAGACGGCACAGCGAAAGGTGGCGTTGTTATTGGCATTTCCGACCAATTTAAAATTCCTGTAAAATACATTGGTCTGGGCGAAGGAATGGAACATTTACAGGTATTCGACCGAAAAGAATTTGTGGAATCATTATTTAGTTAACCGCCGAACTCGTTCTTCAAATACCTACAAGTAAAATCTTTAAATAAAAAACATTGGCAACAATAAAAAATACAAAAGGAACCGTTGACGTAGTATCTTTGGGATGCTCAAAAAACTTAGTTGATTCGGAACAGCTTATGCGCCAATTTGATGCGTTGGGATATAACGTGCGGCACGATGCTGAAAAGGCAGATGGAGATATCGTCATTATAAACACTTGCGGCTTTATTGGCGATGCTAAAGAAGAAAGTATAAACACAATTTTGCAATTTGCCGACCGAAAAAAGAAAAAAAAGTTGGACAAGCTATTTGTAATGGGCTGTTTGTCTGAACGTTATATGAAAGAATTGCAAGCCGAGATTCCTGAAGTAGACAAATATTACGGAAAGTTTAACTACACCAATATACTAACCGATTTGGGTCAGGAATATCGTGCAGATTTGAGGCTCGAACGTTCATTGACAACGCCAAAGCATTATGCATATCTCAAAATTTCGGAAGGTTGCAATCGTATGTGTTCCTATTGTGCTATACCGCTTATAACAGGTAGGCATCGCTCCCGCCCTATTGAAGACATAGAAACGGAAGTAAAAAATTTAGTTGCGCAAGGCGTGAAAGAATTTAATATTATTGCTCAGGATTTGTCGTCGTATGGATTGGATAAATACAAAGAGCAAAAACTACCCGAATTACTTGAAAGACTGTCGGATATCCCCGGTGTTGAATGGTTGCGTTTACATTACGCTTATCCTGCACAATTTCCGTACGGAATTTTACCAGTTATGCGCGAGCGCGCTAATATTTGCAAGTACTTAGACATTGCCTTACAACACATTAGCGATAATATGCTTACCATTATGCGTCGCAAAATTACAAAAGAGCAAACGTACGAACTTATAAATCGTATTCGCGAAGAGCTGCCAGGGATACATTTACGCACCACAATGATAATTGGACATCCAGGAGAAACCGAAAAAGATATGGAGGAATTAAAAGAATTTCTTACATTTGCAAAGTTTGAACGTCTTGGAGCATTTACATACTCTCACGAAGAGGGCACACATGCCTACGAAGCTTACAAAGATACAATACCGGAAGAACTAAAGCAAGAGCGCTTAAATGAAATAATGGCTTTGCAACAAAAGATTTCAGGAACTATCAATGAAGCTAAAATTGGCAAAACCATAAAAGTTATGATTGACCGCGTGGAAGGTGAAAACTTTATTGGCCGTACCGAATTTGATTCACCCGAAGTTGACCCTGAAGTAATAATACCAATATCTACTGAAGGAGTAAAAATAGGTGAATTTTATTCCGCTGAAATAATTGATACAACTGATTTTGATTTATATGCAAAGTAACAACTTTTAGAAAATTTAAGTTAGAAGTTAGAATTAAAAAATCAAAAGAATAAAGATTAAGGTTTGGAATTAATAGTTAAGAAATATGAACCACAAAGAATTAATCGCGAAATTGGCTGTACGAAACAATTTATCGAAACCAGAAATTGAAAATTTAGTAGATATTACTACAATGATAATTAAAGAACAACTTTTGGCAGGCAAAAACATTGGCATACAAAGCTTTGGAAGCTTTGAAGTACGTAAAAAAGAAGAGCGATTGTCCGTTCATCCAGCCACACAAATTCGCACTTTAATTCCACCCAAATTAGTGGTTAATTTTAAACAAAGTACAATATTGAAAGAAAAACTTAATGAAATAAAGCTATGAGCAAAGACAAAATTTCATCGCAAGAAATGGTTGAACAAATTGCAGCCAAACTATCAGTTAGCAAACGCGTTGCCGAAGAATTTCTGAAATCGTTGTTTGCCGAAATTGAAGAGTCTTTGATTAAAGGTGAACCTGTGAAAATCAAAAACTTGGGAACTTTTAAAATGCAATGGAACGAACCACGCAAAAGCGTAAACGTTCAAACTGGCGAAGTTTTCACTATCGATGGGTACAATAAAGTAACATTTGCACCCGATGCCGATTTGAAAGAAGCTATAAACGAGCCATATTCCCATTTAGAATCAGTAGAACTCGACGGACAAGAAATACCCTCTTTCGAAATTGAAAAACCCAATATTTCAACACCGGAACCTCTACGAAATTTAACAGAGCAGGCTTCCGAAATAAGAAATCTTTTATCAGAAATAAATGCACTTTCAACACCGCATGAAAGCGTAGAAAAGCCCTCTGTTGAGGAAAAAAAATTAGATATTCCCGACTACGACATTATACTTATAGATGAAGATGAAGCAGAAGCAGAAGCAGAAGAGATTATATCAGAGTTACTTGCAGATGAAAAAGCGGATTTAGAAGAGGGAAATAATGATTCAACTGAACCTGAAATTGTTGAAACCATTGAAATTACTGAAAAGCAAGAGCCAGAAATTAAAATTGAAGAAGAAGAAGAAGAAGAAGAAGAAGAAACAAAAGAACATGTAGAAGAAGCCACTGAGGCAATAATTATTCCTTTACCCGATTTTAAAGAAGAGGAGCCCGAGATACCTGCAGAGCCAATAAGATACGAAAATGTAAAGCCTACCATAACAGCGGCTGAGCCTGTTGAAGTTGAGGTTGAAAGCAACCATGTTAAAGCACATTCATTTCCGGTGCCACCTAAGAAGAAACGAAAAAGCTTACGAGGACTTATTTGGATTACTATTTTATTAATACTCATTGGCGGAGGTATATTTGCTACTTACTTCACTTCATCATGTATTCGCTGTTGGGTGCAATACGATTTACTTTCGGAAGCTAATTTACAAAAAATGGATGAAAGTATTGCCACTTTCAAAGGTCTCTTTATCAGCAAAAAAACAGACAAAGAAAGTAGTGAAATAATAAAAGACACGACTAATAATATAGCCTTGCCAGAAACAACAAATCAACCGGACACGACAGTTGAAATGCAAGCCAGCGCTCCCGTAGATAGTTTCCTAATCGCTTTTAATAATCGTAGGAATTACAAAGATTTTTTAGGCGAAGAAGCTGTAACAGAAGGAACTCGACTGACAAATATTGCTCAACATTATTATGGCAAAAAAGATTTTTGGGTATATATTTACGAAGCTAACCGCGAGAATATTGTTCACCCCGATCGTATTACGCCTGGCACCGTGGTAAAAATACCAAAAGTTGACCCTCGCATAATCGACAAAAAAAATCCACGCTGCCTCGAGAAAGTACGTGAATTACATGATATTTACGTTGGAAAAAATTAAAAAGTAATTGATTTTTTATTTTCAAAAACTCCAATTCCAAAAAGTGCGTAATCGTATTTTACAGGATCGGCTGAATCGAAGGTTCGCAAATGAATCATTATCTCTTCTAATGCCTTCCAATCGTTTTGCTTTCGTGTGAGCAGGCCCAAAGCGCGCCCTACATCGCCAACATGCACATCGAGCGGTAACATAAGAGCTGACATTGGTATATTTTTCCATAAACCAAAATCGACACCATTTGTATCAGACCGAACTAACCATCGCAACAACATATTTAATCGTTTGGCTGCTGAATTTGAATTAACATCCGAAACATGTTTCATTACATGTTTCGGATGTTCAATTTCTAAAAACACCTGACGAAAATATTTTATAGAGGAAAAAACTGAATTATCGAGCGAATATCCACTTGTAAAAACAGCTTCTAAACCAATGTGATTTTTGTAGATATTGCGTAGCGAATAGATAAAAAACTCACAATCGAGCCCATTAAAAGTGCGATGCACAAAGCTACGAACATTCTGAATATCGCTTTCCGAAGCATTTACTACAAAATCGAAAGGCGAATTATCAATTAAATCCATCAGCAAAGAAGCGTTTTTAATTACACTTTTACGCTGCCCCCATGTAATTGTGGCAGTTAAAAAAGCTGCTATTTCTATGTCTTCTTTCAGTGCATACCGATGTGGAATCTGAATAGGATCCGTTTCGATATATTGTTCATTATTATATAATTGAACTTTCTGATCAAGAAATTCTTTTAGCTCTTTCAACGTTTAGATTATTGATAATATTATTGTTTAAAAAACAATTACAACTCTTTAATTTTTATATTTTTAAACGAGACCTCATCACCATGGTCTTGCAGTAGGATATTACCTTCGGCAGCATTACCAAAATTAGCCCAAACACTATATTTACTGTAATTTACGAGCGCTTGCCACATTTGCGTTCCACGTTCGTATCCAATTATCTTTGTTTCGTTGAGGTAATGTTCAACCTTGTTGCCATTCACAACAATACGTGCTGTATTGTAAAAATTACTACGATATGGTTTATTTTCGGGAGCAGGAATTAAATCATAAAGCGAACCTAATTTCCTATTTCCTTTAACGCCCAATTTTGCATCCGGATGATTGTTGTCATCCAAAATCTGAAATTCGCATCCGATACTCGAGCCTTCGCCTTTATTTAACTCAGTATCAACAAAATACTTAACACCACTGTTGGCTCCTTTTGTAATTTTAAAATCGACAGATAGTTCAAAGTTCTTGTATTTTTTCATAGTTACTATGTCTCCACCGTTTGTCGATTCGCCCCCGGTCGATTTCAATACTTTTAATTCCCCATTTTCAATTTTCCAACCGTTTTTTGGGAAATCAGTCAATTTTGCACCACGCCATCCAGCCGCAGTTTTTCCATCCCAAAGCAATTTCCAGCCCTGAGCAGCTTCTTTTTCGGAAATGGTATTATCTATTCTATTTACTTCAGGTGCTGTTTCACTTTCGTTCTTTTTCACTTTTTGTAAATCTGTAGTGCATATCCTAATATTTTTCCATTGAACGGTAGCACCCTCGTTCTCGGCTTTACCAATTGAGTGTACTTGTAAGGCTATAAAACCAGTCGCTGTTGTATTGTCGAGGATGTTTGAACAAGGCATATTGTTGAGCCAGGTACGAATAGAAGAGCCAATAGCTTCGATGCGCACTTTATTCCAATCGTTTGCTTTAAAGGCCTTTTGAGCACTTGGATTTAAATCCAAAGGATAAATCCAACCTCGACGGCCTTCATCGTAAACACCGCCACTCCATGCGCGAGGAGAAGGATCAATTTCAAACTGATAACCATGTACGCGACCATCTTGATACTCTTTCAGACTATTACTCCGAAATTGAATACCCGAATTTAGTCTATTATCAACTTTAAATTCGAGCTCAAGAATAAAATCTCCATATAATTTTTTTGTCGCCATAAATGTATTTGGCGTATTCATTTTCGAAATCCCAGTAATAACACCGTCTTTTACAACATATTCGGCAGTACCATTAAGCTTTGTCCAGCCCTTCAGATTTTTACCATTAAAAAGCATTTCCCATTGTTCTTGTGAAAATAAAGAAACTGTAGCAATTAGAATTGCAAAAAGCATTAAAGTTGTTCTTTTCATTTTTGTTAGATATTATATTTATAAAATTTAATTTACTAATCGAGCACCAAATACTTCAAAAATCATATCTCGTTCATTTTTGGTAGCTAAATATGCCACTTTCGAAAGAACTTCGCCAACCGCAGGTGACTTTGTAACGACCGAAACTGACTTTTTATTTGTAACTGTTAATCCATCTTTTGGATTTACTATTGGCCATTTGGTTCTAATATCATTTCCGGATGTTGTTAGGCTTTCATTTACCAAAATGCAATCACTATTATTTTCAGAATGTTCTATCTTCCATCCTTTACCATAAGGATGATTTCCTTTGGCAAAAATAGAGCTATTACCCAAATTAATTAGTATATTTTCATAACATTCTTTTTCCGATATTTCTACCAAACGCTCCAAAACGTATCCCTTCAGAAAGCCCGACAAATCAAGTAAAATTCCACTATTTGCAAATCGAATTGTTTGATTATTAAAGTTTAACAAATAAGATTCTTTTGATTTTATCTGGCCTGACGAATTAACAGCAATATCAAAATACCCACTAGTTTTCTGATTATACAATTGACAATCAGCTAGTATTCCAAAAAGTTCGTTTGATAAAACAATATCACTTTTGTAAGCTTCTGTATTTACATAGCTAATTTCACTATCGGGTGCAAAACGATTTCCAATTCGCTCAAACTTCTCAATTTCTGTTTGCAGTTTTTTTACAAATTCAATCAAACTATTATCGTCAAATTTTGAACATATAAGCACATCCACCCTCGTGTGCATGGCTTCAAACCAAGCGTAAAAAAGTTTCAACCCATCCGAAAACTGTCGCTGTTTGTATTGCACAATTTACAATTTCATAGGTTTTACATTGGCACGAATTCGTCTACTTTGTCTCTTTTTTTCTTTTTTATTTGGTAAAATAATATATTTTATTGGCGAAAATAACAAACGAATTACACTCCACAAGATGTAAATTACAAAACTAAACAATAATACATAAGGTAAAGATGAGAAAAGTTCTGAAAAATTAGTTTTATAAATGATAATAGCAATTAAATTAACTAAAAAACCAACAACAAAACATACCAGAAATGTTATCAGTTCTCGTAATATACGCTTTGGGGTTATTATAATATCATTCATAATTTTATAAATTAATTAAAGAAAAAATCTCAATTACTTTTTGTGATTCAAGTAATCAATTTTATATTGTTCAGGAAAATTGAGTGTTCGCTCTTCTTTCATTGCTTGATGCCCAAGCAAACTCAATTGCGTAGCATAATACCCTTCTTCGGCAATGAGTGGAGGTTGTTTTTGAGTAATTACAGCTTCGGCAAAAGCTTCAAGCAGCAGCGAAGTGCCATCACTTTCCGGTTTTTTATCCAGTAGATAATGACCATCATTTACATTTGCCGTTTCGGGAACCCAACTTGTATCCGCAAAAGGCATTGAACCAAAAATGGCGTTTTCAACATCGTTCATCAATTGCAAAAATGCCGGAGCGGGGGGGATTTCTTCGAAATAATATTTGCTTTTTTCGGGTTCAATAGTTCCTTTGCTACACAAAATTTGTTCCTCTAATCCGTAAAATTTATTTGACAATACAGAATCAAAATTCAGTTTAACACCATTATCAAAAACGTAAATACAGCTTACATTATCCCAAACCTCTCGTTTTTCTTTCCAAAAAGTTAGTGAGCCGTGCCCCATTACTTTTTCAGGAATTTGGCGCATTGCCCATGTTCCTATTTGAAGTTGATGACAAGCCAATTCAGTCATTATTCCCTTTGAAAAATCGCGGTATAAACGCCAGTTAATTTGTTCGTCGGTGGCATCGGCAGGTACTTTTCTACGCCAATCATTGTTGCGATGCCAAAAAGTGCGAATGCCGCTAATTTCACCAAAATCACCCGAATGAACCATTTGCATAGCATGAATGTAACGGGGGTCGAATAATCTTTGTTGTCCTACAAAAAATACTTTTTCGGTACTTTTATATTTTTTATATATCTTATGGGTTTCATCCATCGAATAGGCGATTGATTTTTCGCAAAACACATGTTTGTCAGCATCAAAAGCATCCATTACCATATCGTAATGCAAATGTAAAGGTGTAGCAATTAGCACAGCATCCACATTTTTATCTTCTAATAATTTCTGATAGTCTGTATAAACTTTCGCTTTAGGCGCCATTTTCAAAGCTGCATCAATCGAGGGTTTATATACATCGCAAACTGCTACTATTTCTACTTTTGGATTTTGCACCAAAAAACTCATCAGAAACTGTCCACGCGACCCCGGCCCAATAATACCAATACGTGCTTTGCTTCCAATAGTATGTTTTTGTTCAGAAAATGCCGAAAACCACGGGCTTGTAGCCAGCAGAACACCACCACCAATCATACCCATATTTTTCAAAAACTGTCTTCGGTCGATATTTGTCATTATTCCTACAATTTATAAAAATACATCCATTCTTTGCGTGGCTCTGTTCCAACTAAAAGTTTATTTGCCATGTCGTTATTGGTAAACTTTTTCGTTTTTGGGTCAAAAGTTAGTTTCGCATTTAATTGTTGTGCAATTACGCCCAAACAAAAAACCTGACTCAATGGGCCGGCAATTTCGAACGGCGAACGTGTTTTTTCCTGACCTTTACAAGCTAAAAGGAAGTTTGCAAAATGGTTCGAAGGACTTTTGGGCACTTCGGGAAGTTTAGATGCCATTTCTAAAGCCTTTTCTTCAGGAATAATACTCAAAGTAGATCCATGAGATGCCCCTTTAAACGTTAATTCTTTACTGTAAATTATTTTACCCGGATTTAGTTTTGAAGGCATAATTTGGCCATTGCTTGGTGGTGGGATATTGGGGTCGAGAACCACATTACCATATCCAGCAGGCACAGGAGGAAGATTATCTAATCCATCGTACCACGTTACATCGCAGGCGGGCATTTCCTTTCGTGCCGGAAACTTAAATTGAATTGTAGAAGAATAAGGAAAGAAAAATGGGTTATGCCCATTGGCATATAACATATTAATTTCTGTTGGCAAGCCAAGTTCTAAAAACTGGTGTGCAGTATCCAATATATGTGCACCCCAATCGCCCAGCGCTCCCATTCCAAAATCATACCAGCAGCGCCATTGCCCGTTTATATAATCTTTGTTATAATCTTTAAATTGCTCGGTACCTAACCAAGTATCCCAGTCCAAGGTAGCTGGAACCGGTTCGGCCGAAGGCATACTTTTCATTTTAGAGTCGAATTTATGCCAACGTCGCGAGTTGTTCATGTGTGCAGTAATAGCCGTTACATCTTTAATAATGCCCGCATCTTTCCATGCTTTAAATTGAAAATAATTGGCTTCGGAATGTCCTTGATTACCCATTTGTGTAACCACACCATAGCGTTTAGCGGCTTGCATCATCAATTCTACTTCACGAAAAGAATGTGCCATTGGTTTTTCTATATACACATGTTTACCTAGCGACATTGACAACATTGTAGCAGGAAAGTGGCTAAAATCAGGAGTTCCAATCACAACAGCATCAATTTTATCTGCCATTTTTTTGAACATTTTTCTGAAATCCTGAAATTGTGGAGCATTAGGAAACATATTTATAATATCTACAGTATGAGGCGCTCCCATATCTGTGTCGCACAAGGCTACGATATTACAATGATTTGTTTTATAAAGATCTTTAATAATTTCAGCAGCTCGATTTCCAACACCAATACATGCCAAATTTACTTTTTCGGAAACACCTATTTTACGAGGTTTTGGATTTTTTGCAGAAAGACTTTCGAAAGATAAACCCGAAAGTGCTGTAGTAGCGGTAATTACAGAGAGTTGACGAAGAAAATCACGACGTGATGTTTTAGAATTTAACTGCATAATATTTTAGTATTATATTTAGAAACAAAAGTAATACTAAATTTAGAAAAACCAAAATAAAAAAATTGGAAACTCTCCTCTAATTTAAATAGGCTATTCAACTTTAGAGATTATCAGAAAATATAGTTAATAAAAAAATCAATTTAGTAATTCTGTCAGTTCAAACTCCTTTTTATTTAAGAAAATATCGTTGTGATAATGTTCCAATTTCCGGAGCATATAGGCAATCATACCCTTTTCGGTTTCGTTGAGGTTTCCTGTTACAATTTGCGATACAGTATTCATTTGGGGCAATATTTTAATAATTTCGAGCCTCCCCGAAACAGTTATTTTAAGTCGGACACTTCGTTTGTCTATTTCGTCGTTGAACTGCTCCAACAATCCTAATTTTACAAGCCTGTTAATAATCTCTGTTCCAGATGTTTTTTCCATTACTTGCTTCAATATGAGTTCTGTTTTGCTTAAACTGTCGTAGGTCATAAGTGTAATTAAAAAAGAGAACTCATCTACTGTATTTATTTTACTATCTTTGAGTGCTTTTTTGATATAACCTTTGGCATATCGAAACATCATAACAACTAAAATTGATATATCCGTGTGAGGACTCTCTTGGTCTGCTAATTCTATTGATGGCGTATTACCTCGAAGTTCAGCAACTTTTACATTTTGGTGAATATGATGGCTATTCAGAAACCCTAAAAAGTCTGTTAGATTAAGCTCCGAGCCCGATGCTTGATTTTCTTGTTCGTATATACTTAGATAATCAATTAATTCCTTTAAAATTGCTTTTGTTTTCATTTTATAAATTTTGTATTTAAGTTCGAAAAAATCGCCTCTCAATGAACTTTTTTGTACCTTATTTGTATTATACAATACAATTTCGTACTAAATTGTTCAATAACGAATTCATTTTATGCAATTATATCATAAAACCAATCAGCAAATAGCGGCATTAGTAACAAAAAACTATAGCAGCTCGTTTTATTTATCAACACTTTTGTTTGATAAAAAAACACGCGATTCCATTTTTGGAATTTATGGTTTTGTGCGTTATGCCGACGAAATTGTAGACACTTTTCATGGATACAATAAAGAATATTTATTGCTAAAATTCGAAAAAGATTTAATAGAGGCCTTAGAACAAAAAATAAGTTTAAACCCGATTCTCGATGCATTTCAAACAACTGTAAATGAATACAATATACCTTACGAATATATTGATGCATTTTTAAATAGTATGAAAATGGATTTAGGCAAAAAACTTTATTTATCCAAAGCGGAAACTGAAAAGTATGTTTATGGTTCGGCAAATGTGGTAGGACTAATGTGCCTCAAGGTGTTTTGCAACAATAAACCAGAGCTATTCGAAAAATTAGTAAAGCCAGCAGAAATGCTTGGTTCGGCATTCCAAAAAGTGAATTTTTTACGCGACTTAAAAGCAGATACAGAAGGTTTGGATCGATTTTATTTCAGCAACTTCGACCATAATAATTTTAGTGAGACTAATAAAAAAGAGTTAATCACTGAAATAGAGAATGAATTTGCAATTGCTTACGAAGGAATTAAGGAACTTCCCGGTCGGTCGAAATTAGCTGTACTCACAGCCTATAAATACTATCTTTCGTTGCTTCGAAAAATAAAAAATACCGAAGCGCAACAAATTCTTAGAAAAAGAATTCGAATTTCGAACACTTACAAATTAACATTGATGGCAAAAGCAGCCATCCAATACAAATTCAACCTGTTTTAGAATAGACATATATATATGATTGAAAATGAGGTAATTTTGGTCGATTCAAACGACAATCCCATTGGGACAATGGAAAAAATAGAAGCTCACGAAAAAGCATTGTTACACAGGGCAATTTCGGTATTTATTTTTAATTCCGAAGGTAAATGGCTTCTCCAACAACGCACATACGATAAATATCATTCCAAAGGATTATGGACAAATACCTCATGTAGCCACCCATTTCCGGGCGAAGATTCGATAGCAGCTGCCAATAGAAGGTTGCACGAAGAAATGGGAATGCAAGCTGATTTGAAGGAAGTTTTCAGTTTTACATATAAACAGGAACTCGAAAATGGACTTACCGAACACGAATTCGATCATGTGTTTATTGGATATAGCAACACTTTTCCAGTTACAAACCCAAATGAAGTAATGGATTATAAATATTTAACAACCAAAGAATTGGCAGATGCTGTAAAGCAAAATCCTGAGAATTATACAGCTTGGTTTAAACTCATTTTCGAACGTGTCATTCAATTTATTTGACATTACAGCGCATGATGAAACAAATAGCTATTTTGCAGAAATACCCCGAACATGTTTCTGCTTTTCTTAAATTCTTTTATTTCGTAGGCATTGTAGGGATTTTTATACCCGCATCATCTGCTTTTTTTATTGCACTTACGCCATTTGCTTTAATATTAAGTTTTGGACTACTTTTACTTTTTCATTCAAAATTTGATACCAACACCTATTTAACGTTTTTGACAATAGCTATTTTGGGCTTTTTAATAGAAGAAAGAGGCGTAAATACAGGATTGATATTTGGAAATTACAGTTATGGCGACACCTTGGGATTTAAAATTATCAATACGCCCATAATTATTGGATTAAACTGGTTATTAATGACTTATATTTCGGCTTCGGTTGTCGAAATGTTTCAAATACATACAGCATTAAAAATCATTTCGGCTTCTATCTTAATGGTTTTCTACGATTTAATTTTGGAGCAAGTTGCCCCCTTAATGAATATGTGGAGTTGGCAGAATAATATGGTTCCTATTCAAAATTATGTTGCTTGGTTTGTAATTGCACTCGTTTTTCAAAGCGTTTTCAAACTGCGCAAAATAGACACCTATAATCCAATGGCAGCCTCGGTGCTCATTATTCAGTTTGTATTTTTCATTACTCTGTTGTTCTTTTTGTAAAATTTTTCGAGGATATAAAGATGTTAAAAGCACGTCATAATATATTGGTTGTCGGATTTTTCAGATTGTTTACACATCTGAAAATGAAACAATCCTTTAATTCCATTAAAATAATGGGTGATGTTGATGTGCGTAACAATTCAGTACTTCTCATTGCAAATCATACAGGTTGGTGGGATGGATTTTGGGCATTGTATGTAAGCTACAGCATTTATCGAAAAAAATATCATTTTATGATGCTCGAGCCCGAACTTCGAAAACGATGGTTATTTAACTATTCAGGTGGATTTTCGGTAGCTCATGGATCTCGAAGTAGCATCGAAAGTTTAAATTATACAGCTGAATTACTGAAAGATAGTGGGAATTTAGCGCTCATGTTTCCGCAAGCAAAAATGCACTCTATTTACAACGACAATTTGAAATTTGAACGTGGAGTGGAGTATATTTTGAAACGATGTGAGGTGAAACCAAAAATAGTTTTTTTAGCCACTTTGGTTGATTATTTTGAACATCCAAAACCCGATGTTTATTTCTATTTAGGCGAATATGAAGGAGAAAATTTGGATGCAAAAAGTATAGAAATAGGCTATAACAATTTCATACAGAGCAAGTTTAAATTACACAAAAACATGTACAAATGATAGAAATTGTAGCGTGGGTAGTTTTGGGTTTTGCGGCAATACAAATGATTGTGGCTTTTATAAATGCAGTTTTTCAACCCAAATTGATTGAAAAATCCACTTCAAATGATTTAGTTTCGGTGCTTATTCCAGCACGGAATGAGGAGCAAAATATAGTAAATTTGCTGCTTGATTTACAACACCAAACCTACAAAAATTTGGAGATTTTTGTTTTTGATGATTTGTCGACCGACCGAACGGCTGAATTAGTTCGCGAAATGGCTAAATATGATAGCCGAATAAAGCTTTTGACATCGACCAGCTTACCCGAAGGTTGGCTTGGTAAAAACTACGCTTGCAATGAGTTAGCAAAACAAGCAAAAGGAAAATACTTCCTGTTTTTGGATGCAGATGTGCGATCAGAACAGAATTTGATAGCGCTAACAATTGCCTATTTACAAAAACAGAACATGCAGTTGCTTTCAATTTTCCCCATGCAGATGATGCATGGTTTAGGCGAAAAAATGGTTGTGCCGATAATGAATTATATTTTGCAAACCCTACTCCCATTGTTTTTGGTGCGTAGTTCGAAATATGCTTCTCTAACTGCTGCTAACGGTCAGTTTATGCTTTTTGAAGCCGAAGTTTATCAGAAATTACAACCGCATAAGCTGCTTAAAGGGGAGAAAGTAGAGGATATAAAAACAGCTCAATTCTACAAAAAGCAGGGTTTTAAAATGGCTTGTTTGAGTAATAATGCGGATGTAAGTTGCCGAATGTATAGCAATTACAAAGATAGCATCGAAGGATTTTCAAAAAATATTGTTATGTTTTTTGGCAATTCGTATCTATTAACTTTTGCATTTTGGCTCGTAACTACTTTTGGATTTGTGGCGATATTATTGGCTTTGCCAATTAAATACTTCTGGCTTTTGGCCATTATAACAATTGTTACACGGATTTTTGTTTCGTTTGGCAGTAATCAAAAAAGCATTCAGAATTTAACATTACTTATGCCTCAACAAATTAATATAGGAATTATTTTATTCAAATCAATACTAAATAAAAAAAACAAACAATACCGTTGGAAAGGAAGAACGGTTGAATAACAGCTAATTAGTCAACAAAGAAATTAACGAATTAACAAATCAACGAATTAACTGATAAACCAATTAATGAATTAACAAATTAACTAAAAATGAATACACAACCCAAAACAGTACTCGTAGTAGGCTCCGGACTTGGAGGCATAACTACCGCTTTGCGCTTAGCCAAAAAAGGCTACAAAGTACACATTATCGAAAAAAACGAACAAGCAGGCGGTCGACTTAATCAATTAAAAAAGGACGGTTTTACGTTTGATTCGGGACCAAGTTTTTTTAGCATGTCCTACGAGTTCAAACAGTTTGCCGACGAATGTGGTATTCAAATACCATTCAAATTTGTAGAACTTGACCCCTTGTATACCGTAAATTTTAGCGGCAGCAAAAAAACGTATTTTCTGCACAAAGATTTGGATAAATTGGCAGCTCAGTTTGCCGAAGAAGAGCCTGATTTTAAAGAAAAAATGGCAAAGTATTTGAAAAAATCGGGAGCTTTGTACAACGATACAGTCGACAAAGTAATTAAAACTAATTTCGATTCAATTATAGGTTACATTATTTCTCTTGCGCAAGTAAATCCGATTCATATACCACAGCTGTTTCTTACTTTTTCGCAACATGTAAAAAAATATTTCGACTCCAAAGAAGCTCAGCAAATCATTTCGCTAATTGCATTCTTTTTAGGGCGTACGCCTTTCGACACATCCGCCATTTATTCGTTGCTTTCGCATATCGAATTCAAACACGATGGGTATTATAATGTGGAAGGGGGCATGTACAAAATTGTGGAAGGCATTGTAAATGAACTACATAAAGCTGGAGTAACATTTACTTACAACACCGAAATTGTTGATTTTGAGAGTGATGGCAACAAGATAAAATCCGTTACCGACAAAGCCGGAAAGAAATGGAGTGCCGATGCCATTTTGATAAATGCCGATGCCGCTTTGTTTAGAGGTCGTGTTCTCAAACGAAAAAAATACAGCGAAGAGAACCTATTAAAGATGAATTGGACTATGGGTTATTTAACTTTTTATATTGGCGTAAATAAAAAACTGCCTCAAGTAAATCATCATAATTATTTCTTGGGAAATAATTTTGAGGAGTATTCTAATAATTTAGAACAAGAACCCGATACGCTCGAAAAACCCTATTATTATGTGAATGTACTTTCGAAAAACAACCCACAATGTGCACCCGATGGCTGCGAAAGTTTGTTTTTTGTTTGCCCGGTGCCCAATTTAATTTACAAACCCGACTGGAGCGACCGCGACAAAATTGTGGATAGTATTCTCGAAGATTTTGGCAAACGCATCGATATGGATATTATGCCTGATATTATTTCGCGCACCATTTACACGCCCAACGAATGGCAAAAACGCTTCAACCTCTACATGGGAAGCGGCTTGGGATTATCGCACAACTTAGGACAAATTGGCGCTTTCCGCCCCTCGAACAAAGACGAGAAGTTTAAAAACTTGTTTTATGTAGGCGCTTCTACTGCCCCCGGAGCCGGATTACCAATGGCAGTAATAGGGTCGAAGCTGACTTATGAGAGGGTATCGAATTATTTGGGATAAAAATAAAAAAGAAGTAGCCTAAACAGCTACTTCTCCTTTTATATGGGGGTGTGGATCGTAATTTATTAACTCGAAATCGGTTATCTTGAAGTCGAAAATACTTTTTACGTCGGGATTAATTTTCATTTGTGGTAATTGCCTTAACTCGCGCGACAATTGCAATTTCACTTGTTCAAAATGATTTACATAAATGTGTGCATCGCCCAATGTATGAACAAAATCGCCTGCTTTAAGTCCTGTAACCTGCGCCATCATTTGCAATAACAACGCATACGAAGCAATATTAAATGGCACGCCCAAAAAAATGTCGGCACTACGTTGATACAACTGCAAACTCAATTTTCCATCGGCCACATAAAACTGAAAAAACGCATGGCATGGCGGCAAATTCATATTGGGTATATCCGCTACATTCCAGGCACTTACAATAATTCGGCGCGAATCGGGATTGCTTTTGATGGTATCGACCACTTCCGAAATTTGGTCGATATGTCCACCGTTGTAATCGGGCCACGAACGCCATTGATAACCGTAAATATGTCCTAAATCGCCTGTTTCTTTATCTGCCCATTCGTTCCATATACGCACACCATTATCCTGTAAATATTTTACGTTGGTATCGCCATTCAAAAACCACAACAGTTCGTGAATGATAGATTTGAGATGCAGCTTTTTTGTTGTCAAACAAGGAAAACCATCTTCCATATTGAAACGCATTTGATGCCCGAACACACTTACAGTACCTGTCCCCGTGCGGTCGTCCTTACGAACACCTTCGTTCATAACGCGTTGTAGTAAATCGTGATATTGCTTCATAACCCCTATCCCCTAAATGGGAAATTTATTTGTAAGTTGTTTTAACTACTCTGAATTCCGTACGGCGATTGATTTGATTTGCCTGCTCTTGCTGAGCTGGCGAAAGTTTTAGAATAAAATCTTCAGTCAACACATCATTTTCTTTCAGAAAATCATATTTCCCGGATGTAGATGCATCCACAACAAAAGGCTTTTCTTCGCCCGAACCGATTGATGTTAAGCGATTTTGAACGATACCTGCACGAATTAAATAATCTACTACCGATTGCGCCCGCTTAGCCGATAAGTCGCGGTTCGATTCATTATTTCCCACAAAGTCAGTGTGTGCACTTATCTCAATGGTTATATTTGGGTTGTCACTCAAGATTTTCACCAATGCCTGCAAACCAGTTTCCGAAGCCGGCGTCAACTCCCATTTTCCAAACTCATAAAAGATATTCTCCACTTGAATGGGTTTATAAATGGTAGTAAGCACAAAATTCTGCGAAAACACTTTACTTTGCTTGGCTCCAATTGTCGAAATTCGTCCACTTTTATTCAAATATCCACGCGACGAAGCCATCAGCACACATTCCATATCTTTATCAATGCGAATACGATACGTACCGTCTTTTTTTGTTTGCACCCGTGTGTTTATACCTGTATTGCTCACCAATCTGACCAA
The DNA here is from genome assembly GCA_945902955.1 of Porphyromonas cangingivalis. GTDB lineage: Bacteria > Bacteroidota > Bacteroidia > Bacteroidales > Paludibacteraceae > Paludibacter. Next base: position 417 of record CAMDNO010000005.1, on the reverse strand, counting down.
AGCATCGGCTACGGGTGATTGTTTTTCATCGGTAACTTTTCCCTCTAATACATATTCGAAAACAGGCAATTCGAAACTATAAATCATATCGTAACCACGCGCCTCGTTGCGGTTCGAAGTAAAAAAGCCCTTTTCGGCTTTGCCTTCGAACGTTATTCCAAAGTCATCAAAATTAGAGTTAATAGGCATTCCCATATTTTCAACTATCCAACCGCCACTTTTCAATTGCGTGGCTTTAAAAATATCCAGTCCACCTAAACCAGGCAAGCCATTGGATGCAAAATACAGCGAACCATCGTGCCGAAAAGAAGGAAACATTTCGTCGCCTTCGGTATTAAATTCTTTTCCAAAATTATGAATTTCTTTAAACTCGCCTCCAACAGATTTTGCTTCCCATAAGTCCTTTCCTCCTACTCC